>JAXJVI010000037.1:0-5762 GCA_036308615.1 Acutalibacteraceae bacterium
AGTTTTAATATCATTTCTCCCCTGCAAACCCCGATTTGTCTCTTAAAAATCAAACAAGCTTTGCAAAAGCCTTATTTTCGTGCTTTTGCCAAGCTTGTTTATTTTATTTTTGCTTAATTAATCTGCCTTTGAAGTTGCTGTGTTTTTTTACAGCCCCTTTAATTTATTCCGGATAGGTAAAGCGCCTGTCCTTTATAAGACTTTCCCTGTATTTCTTAATATAGTACTTTGCCATATTGAGGTTTTGCTCGGAATAGTTTCCGCACTCTATGGGCGTCGCCCCGGGAATTTCCCCCTCGTAGGAAATAATAAAATCGCACATATCGCAAACCAGCGGAAATATATCCTCCGAACGCAAATCACCGAAGACAACAAGGTAACAGCCCGTCCTACAGCCCATAGGGCCGAAATAAACAATATTGTCCTTCTTTTTGCTTGAGCGAAGAAAAGTAGCGCCTAAATGCTCGATAGTATGGAGCGCGGGCAT
The DNA here is from genome assembly GCA_036308615.1 of Acutalibacteraceae bacterium. GTDB lineage: Bacteria > Bacillota > Clostridia > Oscillospirales > Acutalibacteraceae > UBA737. The sequence continues at coordinate 488 of JAXJVI010000037.1, forward strand.
ATCTATAACAGGCTCTCTGTTAGGGGCGGTGATTCTTAAATCGAAGGTCGTGAGTGTAACGCCCTCTCTTTTATCCCTTCTTGAAACATAAAGTCCCGAAAACAGATTTAAGTGATTTATCCTAAAGCTTTCAATTTTTTCCACTTAAAACACCCCTACTTCAAAATAATCCGTTTTACAAGCTTGATTATCTCGCACAGCGGAATAATAAGGAAAGACAGCAGTAACGAAAGCGCAAACTGCTTAAACCCAAGGGTTGTCATTCCAAAAAGATAGCCCGCGGGCGTGAGTACCAAGAAAATGACTATAAACAGGGTAATCGCAGCGGCAAAATTCAAAAGCCTGTTTGAGAACAGCCGCTTATTTATAAGCGAGCCTTCAAGCTTACTGTTAAAGCAATGGAAAATTTGCGACATACCGAGTACCGCAAACGCCATCGTCATAGCGGCGGCAGAGCTTTCTTTATCCCCTATATTATAGGCGATAAGGGTCATAACGGCGATAAACACACTTTGAATCGCAATAGATGCTACATTGCTCAAATCGAAGATTTTACCGAGAGCGGTATAGGGCTTACGCCTCATCGCGGAGTCCTCTGCCCTCTCCATACTAAGCGAAATGGCGGGTGCGCAGTCGGTAAGCAGATTAATCCACAAAAGCTGTACTGCGGCAAGGGGAGCAACTCCAAAAATAATCATACCGAAAAGGATGGTTATAAGCTCCGCAAAGTTGCAGGAAAGCAGATAGTAAACCGACTTTTTAATATTATCGAAAAGACCTCGGCTTTCCTTTACGGCGCATAGAATTGACTCAAAGCGGTTGTTTGATATAACAATATCGGCGCTCCCCTTTGCGACATCCGCACCGAATTTTCCTATTGCGCATCCGACATCGGCGGCGGCAAGGGCGTCGGCGTCCTGCACGCTGTCTCCCGTAATTGTGACGACATTTCCCGCCTGCTTTAAAGCCCTTACAATACGAAGCTTATCATTAGGCGACACTCTGGCATAAACCGAAAAGTCAGATACAGCTGCGGCTAACTCCTCATCGCTCATTCCTAAAAGCTCCTCGCCTGTAACAGCCTTTTCGCCGTCCTTTAAAATGCCTATTCTGCGGGCTATAGAACAAGCGGTAATAAGATTATCCCCCGTAATCATAATAGTTTTAATTCCCGCTCGCTCGCAGGTTCTTATATCCTCTATTACATTGTCTCGCGGCGGGTCATAAAGCCCTAAAAGTCCTACAAAGGTGAGGGAATGCTCAATATCCTCGGGATTAGGGTTGGCGGGGATATTATCAAGGGGCCTCATTGCAATGGCTACAATTCTTAAGGCGTCGTTACAGAGGGCGCTGTTAAGCTTCAAAATTTCTTCGGCTTTGCATCCCACACAATTAGGCACTACAATTTCGGGCGCGCCCTTCACAATGGCAAAGGGCTTTTCGTTAATCATTGTGATTACCGTCATAGTCTTACGCTCGGAGTCAAAGGGTATGACCGCCAGCTTCGGGAAAAAGCTTTCTATATCCTTTTCCGACATAGAATTGTACGCAAGGCAGGCTTTTTTAATAGCGTCCTCGGTAGAATCGTTGTTAAGCGTGGAGCAAGCGGTGGCAAGCTTTAATACAAGGGCGGTTTTCTCGTCGATAGGCTCGTTCTCCACATCGGTAAGCTTGTCCCCGTCAAAGATTTTGGCAAGCTGCATTTTATTTCGGGTAAGCACACCCGTTTTATCCGCGCAGATAACATTTGTTTTTCCGAGCAGCTCCAAAGCCTCGGAATCCTTTATGATAATTTTATCCTCAACAATGCGCTTAATTCCGATTGCGATTACAATAGTGGCAATGGCGGGAAGTCCCTCGGGAATAGCCGCAACGGCTAGCGCAACCGCGTTCATAAGCATTTTAAGGGTTGTAGACGCAAAATTTCCGCTGTTGAAATTAAGCACCATTCCGATTATAAAAACAATAAGGCAAATGCTTAGAATAATAATATTCACTATTTTGCCGATACCGTCAAGCTCGCCCTCAAGCGGCAGGGATTTCTCCCCCGTCTGCTGCAGAATAGCCGAGGTTCTGCCGACCTCGGTATTAAGTCCCGTTGCTACCACGACCGCCTTTGCGTTGCCGTGAACTACGCTTGTGCCCGAAAAGACCATATTTGAGCGGTTTTCCACAGCGGTTATGTCCTCGTAAACCTCGTCGCCGCTCTTTTCAACCGGCACTTCGTCGCCAGTAAGCATAGATTCGTTACAGCGAAACTCATTAGATTCAATAATCCTCGCGTCCGCCGATATAAAATCCCCCGTTTCGAGCAAAATTATATCCCCCGGAACCAAAAGCGAGGAATCAACCGTGCGGACAATACCGTCTCTCAGTACCGTAACCGAAGGGTTTGTGATGCTCTTCATACTGTCAAGCGCGTTATCGCAGTTATGCAGATGATAGGCGCTTATCGCGGCGTTAATAAGCACGATAGCGATTATAAGCAGGGGTGCGAAAAAGTCCGCCTCGTTATACATAAGCGAAACCGCAAAGGAAAGCAAAGCGATAACGATAAGCGCAATTACGGTTTTGCTTTTAAGCTGCCCTAAAAATCTTTTAAAATAGGTCGGCTTTTCAACGCTTGCTATAACATTTCTGCCGTACACCTTAAGGCGCATATCCGCAACGCCGTTGGGCAGTCCCTTTTTATCGTCAACCTCTAACTCGCGCAGTATTTCGCCGCAATCGGTACTGTGCCAAATCATATAAACACCTCTTTATTTTAGTGATGAATAATAATCCTTCATTGTTTTAGCGTCCTCAGCCTGTGTGCCCGCCGATTCACATATAAAGGTCGGGTCACAGCCGTATTTATAGGTAAGCTCCATTACCGGCTCATAGTCAGGGCCGAAAACCGTGTCCTCAAAGGTAAGGTGGCGCTTTTCGCCGCCCGTAGTGTACTCAATTTTAGAAAAATGCGAATGAAAGCATTTAAGCCTGTCCGTCCCCAGAGCATTTTTAATTGAGGTAAAAATATTCTCAAAATCGGACGCGGTTTTAAGAATGCCTAAATCACGGGCATTCAGGTGTCCGAAATCGATACAGGGAATAAGCCGCTCGTCAAGCCGGCAAAGCTCCAAAACCTCGTTTAGCGTGCCAAGCTGATTTACCTTGCCCATGGTTTCGGGGCAGATATGAATATGTGAAAGCCCCTCCCTATCAAGTGCATCTATTGCTTTTTTCATCGTGTCCAAGGCAAGGGAGAGCGCCTGCTCACGGGTAATTTTACCGCAGGAGCCTGTATGGACAACTATCCTGTCGCCCCCCATAGCGTTAACCGCTTTAGCCGAGGCTAAAATATAGTTAATTGAATTAAGCCTTTTTTCCTCCTCGACCGAGGACATTGAGATATAATAAGGCGCGTGAAGGGATAGCGAAATTCCCGCCACTTTTGCCTTTTCACCTAACTCTTTCGCCTTTTCCTCGCCGATATTAACCCCCCTGCCGCATTGATACTCATAGCAGTCTAGCCCCATTTTCACTATATACTCGGGGACTTGAAGACTGTTTTTATAACCTAAAGCCGCAAAGCTTTCGGAATTACCCGCAGGACCGAATTTAGGCATATTTATTCTACCTCCGTATTTTTAATTCTGTAAATTTTATACACCGCCCGCTCGATTTTACGCTTGAATTTAAAACTTTTAGAGCTTTCAAGCTTTATCGGGTCAAGGAGTATTGTTGTAACGCCGTAAAGGTTGCCACCCAAGGTATCGGTGAAAATCTGGTCGCCGACTATTGCGGTCTCGCGCCGTTTTGTACCGAGTAATTTTAGTGCGGAAGAAAATTTAAATGGCAAGGGTTTTAAACCCATACTGATAAAGGGTAAATTGATTTTCTCGGCGAAGGGCTCAACGCGCCTCTGCTTTGAATTGGATAAAATAATAAGCTTTACCCCGTTTTTAAGCATTCTATCAAGCCAAGCTTCAAGTCCCTCTGTCAAAACCTCGCCGTGGTGGGTTGAAAGCGTATTATCTACATCAAGAATAAGGGCTTTGATACCGTATTTCGCCAGCAATTCGGCGCTTATATCGGTGACTCTCGTTAATTTTATATCAGGCTTTAAAAGCATAACTACCTCACAATAGAAAAAAGCGGTTAAAAACCGCTTTTTTACATACAATTATTAGCGGAACTTTCTTTTACGAGCAGCTTCCGACTTCTTTTTACGCTTAACAGAGGGCTTTTCGTAATGCTCTCTCTTGCGAACCTCCTGTATAACGCCGTCCTTAGCGGTCTGCCTTTTAAAGCGGCGTAAAGCGTTATCTAAAGATTCATTTTCTTTAATTCTAACCTGACTCATTTATATTCCCTCCCTCCGCAAAATAGCAGGGGTCTAAATTCAATAGCAAGACTTATTATACAATATTTCTCGCAGTTAGTCAAGAAATACTTTAAGCCCGCCAAAGGGTATTTATCCCCTCAAAGCAATAACATTTGCAACAATCGCCAGCACAAAGAAAAGAATTGCAATGTACTTAGTCATACGCGAAAGGCGAGCATCGGCGGTTCTTGCCTTGTTTTTGGAAAGGAATGTGTCCGCTCCGCCGGAGATAGCGCCGTTAATACCCGCGCGGTGACCCTGCTGCAAAAGAACAACCGCGATGATAACAAGGGAAACCAAAATAACCGCGATTCCGAGAATTATTTCAACTGCATTCACAGATTACACCTCCAAAACACAAATAACACTTCATATAATAACATAAACAAAGTAAATTTGCAACAAATATTTTGCAAAATCAGTAAATTATTTTACAACAATATTGACAAGCTTTTTGGGGACATACAGCTCTTTGATTACGGTCTTGCCGCCGATAGCTTCGGCAACCGCCGAATCTTCCTTTGCAAGGGCTATAGCGTCCGGTGCGGCAATATCAGCGGGGACATTAATTCTCGCCTTAATCTTGCCGTTTACCTGAATCGCGATTTCAACCGCTGAATCCACACATTTGGCGGGGTCAAAAGCGGGCCATTCAGCACCGCTCAGCATACCGCCGAAGCCGCAAATTTCCCAAAGCTCCTCGGTCATATGGGGTGCGAAGGGGTTTAAGAGAAGCAGGTATGTTCTGTACTCTCCCCTTGTGATACTGCCCGTAGCCTGAATATCGTTAAGCAAGGACATAAGCGCCGCGATAGCGGTGTTCATCTTAAGTCCCTCGATATCCTCGGTGACCTTTTTTATTGTACGGTTAAAGGCAGATTCGAGCTCGGGTCGGTAGTCTTCACCGTC
>JAXJVI010000038.1:0-20179 GCA_036308615.1 Acutalibacteraceae bacterium
AGTCTTGTCCCATTTGATGGGATAAGACTTTTTTGATTTTGGAGGAGAGATTTATGATTTTATTAACCAAACGATGGCGAACTTCTCTTTGACCGTAAAAAACAATAACATTTTTAAGGAGAAAATTATTATGAAAAACATTAAAAAAATCATCGCTTTTGCATTAACCTTAACTCTTGTATTTGCCTTTGCCGGCTGCGGCTCTAAGCAAGACGGCGGCTCCGCCAAAAAGACTATCGGTATTATTCAGTTCGGCTCACACGCTTCCCTTAACAACTGCTATGACGGCATTATGAAGGGGCTTAAGGACAACGGAATCAACGAGGAAGATTACAATATTGAATATGTAAACAGCAACTTTGACCCCAGCGTTTCACAGACCCAGGCAAACAACCTTGTAAACAAAAATGCGGCTGTGATTATTGCCATTGCGACTCCCTCGGCTGTAGCCGCCGCTAACGCCGCCGCGGATAAGGATGTGCCCGTTGTATACTGCGCGATTACAGATTCTACTGTAATGGAAAACTACGAGAATATTACCGGTTCTTCCGATATTCCCAACTTTGAAAAGCAGTTAGAGGTTGTAACCGGCTTTATGAACAAGACCGACCTTAAAATCGGCGTGCTTTTCTCAACCGAGGAATCCAGCTCTCCCGTTCAGGCGGAAAACCTTAAGACAGCGGCTAAGAAGTATGAGGGAATGGAAATTTTAGATTCTGCCGTAGCCGACATCAACACCATAGACGCTAAAACCAACGAGCTTATTGAAAGAGGTGTTGATTGCTTTGTAAACCTGCTTGACAACACGGTTGTAGGCAAGCTCGAAACAAATATTTTACCTATCACCAACGAAAAGAAAATCCCTGTTTTCGGCTCTGAAATCGAGCAGGTAAAGGTAGGCTGTGCGGCAAGCGCGTCTATCGACTATATTGATGTCGGTGCGTCGGCAGGTAAATCAGCGGCGGAAATTTTAGGCGGCAAGTCGGCTTCCGAAATTCCAGTAGCTTATATTACCGAGCCCACCAACTACTACAACAGCAAGGTTTGTAAGGATTTAGGCCTCACCGTTCCTACCGCCGTTACAGCGGAAGATGTAGCGAAATAATTACCCACAGTATTTCGCCTCCCTTTACACAAGGGAGCCTTTTGGACGAAACATCTTTATTAGAAATTATTAAAAAAATATTAATAAGGGAAATGTTATATGCTATTCTTTGCCACCACTATTGACGGACTGCAAATGGGACTTTGCTTTGCGGTTTTAGCTTTAGGAGTTTATATATCATATTCGATTCTTGATTTCCCCGACCTCTCTGTGGACGGCACCTTTCCCCTCGGCGGCGTTGTATGCACAATTTTAATGCTTAAATTAGGCATCCCCGCCCTGCCGGCGATACTTTTAAGCTTTTTCGCCGGGCTTGCGGCGGGGGCGGTGACGGGCGCTCTGCATGTTAAGTTCAATATTTCAAAGCTGCTTTCGGGAATAATCGTTATGACTGCGCTTTTGTCTGTAACCTTAGCACTTACAAAGCTGCTTACAAGAACGGGATTCACCACTACGATTTTCTCCTTTAGAAGCGAGAATTTGAGCGGTATTTTCGGCGGCAGGCTTACTGAGCTTTTAGGCAGTGCAAACCGTGATTATATGATACTTATAATTGAGCTTGTTTTTGTGATAGCGATAAAGCTAATAATCGATTTGTTCCTTAAAACAAAGCTTGGATATATGCTAAGGGCTACAGGCGATAACGAAATGCTGGTTATTTCCTTAGGCAAGGACAGCGGAACATATAAAATTTTAGGCTTGGCTCTCGCGAACGGATTTGTCGCAATGTCGGGCGCGCTTTACGCAAACCTCTTTTCCCAGTATGACAATTCCTGCGGAAGCGGTAAGGTTGTTATGGCTTTAGCTTCAGTAATCATCGGTATGGCGGTATTCTCAAAAATCCGCTTTTTAGCAGATACCACGGCGGTGATTTTCGGTGCGGTGATTTATTCGCTCTGCCTTAATTATTTGGTGCTGGTCGATACCAACGGCATATATTTAAAGCTTTTAAATGCCGTAATGTTCGCGATTATTCTTATTTTTAACGATAAAACCTCAGGCTTTGTATCAAAGCACAGCAAGCTTAAGGGGGGATCTTCAAATGTTAGAGCTTAAAAATGTGTCTAAAATTTATAACCCCGGAACGGTGACCGAGCTTTGCCTTTTTAATGATTTTAATTTAACCGTGAATGACGGCGAATTTGTCTCGGTGGTAGGCAGTAACGGCAGCGGCAAGACCTCTATGCTCAACATTATCTGCGGCAGTATACCTGTAAGCGGCGGGGAAGTGCTGATAGACGGAAAGAATGTAAACTCTCTGCGCGAATATCAGCGCTACCGTATGATGGGCAGAGTTTACCAAAATCCTGCGGCGGGCACCTGCCCTAATATGACGATAATCGAAAATATGTCCCTTGCGGATAATAAGGGCAAGGGATATGGGCTCTCCTTCGGCGTAAACTATGCTAAAAAGCAGTACTACCGCGAACAGCTAAGTGCCTTAGGCCTCGGACTTGAAGATAAGCTTGATGTAAAGTTAGGTGCTCTTTCAGGGGGACAGCGACAGGCGGTTTCGCTTCTTATGGCGACAATGACTCCGATTGATTTTTTGATATTAGACGAGCACACCGCCGCCTTAGACCCAAGAACAGCCGAAATAATTATGGAGCTTACCGATAAGGTCATTAAGGAAAAACACCTTACGGCTATTATGGTGACCCATAATCTGCGCTATGCCGTCGAGTACGGAACAAGACTTATAATGATGGATAAGGGTAATATGATCCTTGATAAACAGGGCAAAGATAAGCAAAACGCGCAGGTTGACGATATACTTGATATTTTCAATAAGATCAGCATTGAGTGCGGTAATTAACAAGCGGAGCTGTTGCGTTAAGGATTTTCAGCGCGAAAAGCCTCCCGGCTAAATTCGTAGGGGAGGGTCTCTGCGCCCTCCCGTATATACTTCAAAAACTTCGGGAGGGCACAGAGACCCTCCCCTACAAACACTTATACAAACCACTATTTGTACGCCTAAAAGGAAACAAGCTCAGCGTAGCTTTATTTTCCTGCTTTTGCCGAGCTTGTTATTTTATTTTTATTCCATTAATCCGTCTTTTGAGATACTGTGTTTTTTACAGTACCAAATACAGTTTATCGACGCGCTACGCCTGCCTCGCCGGAAGTAGGCGTTTTTTTAATGCAATAATAAATCAAGCATATGCTCAGGCGCATTGACAAACTGTTTTACCGTCTTATATATTGAGGTGTCCTTATATGCTGTTTTTTGGAGTCCGATTTCCGTGATTTCATATATTTCTGAATTTGGGTAAGACAATATAATAGGCGAATGTGTCGCAATAATAAATTGGGAGTTATTTTTTACAAGTTCGTCTATTCGCACAAGTAGAGACATTTGTCTTGCGGGCGATAACGCAGCTTCGGGTTCGTCTAAAATATATAACCCGTCACCTGTAAATCTGTTTTCTATTAGCGACATAAAGCTTTCACCGTGCGATTGTTTATGCAAAGAACGACCGCCGTAAAAATCTAAATTCAAGCTTAAATCTTCAATATTAGACGCAACATTATAAAGACTTTCAGCTCTTAGAAAATAGCTGTCTTTTTCGAAAGAAGATTTGCCAACAGTGATGTAATTGTGCAGATTGGACTCGGTGTGCTTAGTTGAAAAATTGAAATTTCGTGAACCGCCCTCGGCATTAAGACCGACTGAAACGGCGATGGCTTCAAGCAAGGTTGATTTGCCGCTGCCGTTTTCTCCGATAAAGAAGGTTATCGGTTTTTTAAAATCAAACCGCTTATTATTCAGCGATTTAATAACGGGAATATTCTTTATATAAGATGATTCGTTGTTCGGTATATTTAAAGAAAAGCTCTTTAAGAACATTATTTTCACCAACTATCAATAACACAGTGATTTTTTGACGCTTATATTACATACCCGCCGTTAATACCCAAAACCTGTCCCGTTATATATTCGGCGTTAGGGGAGGAGAGGAAGTATGAGGCGGCGGCAATCTCGTCGGCACTGCCCATTCTGCCAAGCGGTATTTCCTCAACAAAGCTGTTTAGCTCTTCAACCGATAGGTTTTGATTCATACTCGTTTCAATAAGACCGGGAGCTATGCAGTTTACATTAATTCCGCTGGGCGCTAATTCCTTAGCAAGCGCCTTTGTAAGACCTATAACCCCCGCCTTTGCGGCAGAGTAGGCAACCTCACAGGAGGCGCCGACCTGTCCCCACATAGAGGAAATGTTAATTATACTGCCCGACTTCTGATTTACCATAACGGGCGTAACCGATTTACAGCAGTTGAAAACTCCCTTTAAATTAACATCTATTATTTTATCAAAATCAATTTCATCGGTGTCGGTTATAAGACCCTGATAGGCTATCCCCGCATTATTGATAAGAACATCAACAGAGCCGAATCTGTAAAGGGCTTCCTTTACCATAATATCGACCTCCATTTTGTTCGCGACATTTGCTTTTTGGGTTATCACGGAATAACCGTTACTCACAAGCGAGCGGCAGAGTATATTAGCCGACTCATACGAATCGTTATAGTTGATTACAACATTATAGCCCTTCTGCGCAAAAAGTATTGCGGTCGCCGCACCTATTCCTTTTGAAGAGCCTGTTACTATTACCGTCTTTTTCATTTGATAGTCTCCAATCCCAAAATTATATCTGTAAACAAGTATAACATATAAGAAAAAATTTTTAAAGTATTAATTACAATAAATTGGGTTGACATAAATCAGGAACAAGCACATATTGTGTGGTTTACATAAATAGTTTACATAACATTTTGATGATTGAAAATTTAAGGTTGACATAAAACAAAAAATGTTGTATAACTATTGTAGCGGCGTTTTTATCGGTATTATCACGCTTTTTATTTTATCAATAATCAACGGTAAATTCACCGTAATTGTAAATTATGTTTACATAACACCCATAAATTTCAACATTTTGTGTTGATTTACCGCTTTGTATCAAAATATTGTTTTTTCTTTTTCAGCATATCTTGTCCGAACCTTGCATATTATTTTTTAGAAACAGGAGTGATGATATGCAAAAGGGAAAGGTGCTAAGTCTTAAGAATTTTAGGTTTGCGGAGTTTGTCGCTAAAAACAATATTTTAACAATCCTTGTTGTTCTAATTACGGCGGGAGTAGCGGTTGGGATTTTTACCGAACCAAAGTTGCAGGTTCTTTCGCGGTATTCGGCTTCATACATTGAGCGTTTTATCGCTTTGCGGTCGGGAGAATCTTTTGCATCGGTCGCGCTTAATTCATTTATGAGCTCTGCGCTTGTCCTTCTTGTGCTTTTTGCGGCGGGAACCTCAATGCTCGGAGTAGTCCTTGTTCCGATTCTGGCGGCTGTAAGAGGCGTTTTTTTCGGAGGGGTTTCAGCGCTTTTATATTCTCAGTATTCGGTAAAGGGAATTGCCTTCAACGCGGTTTTAATTATTCCTTCCGCTTTTATTTTCGTGATAGCCTTATTGCTTGCGGCAAGGGAATCAATGCGGTTTTCGATATTAATGGCAAAAATTTCTCTTCCGGGGTCACCGTCTGTAAATCTGGCGTTTGATTTTAAGAATTACTGCGGAAGATATTTATTTATTGCGCTTATCGCATTGGCGTCCGCCTTAACGGACGCAGTGCTTTCCTGTTCGTTTTTGGACAGTCTGATGTTGTGAAATAATTTTAAGGAGGTTTAACATGACGGATTATATCGCGGCTTACAAGACATATTTGTTAAATGTTAAAAGGTCTTCGTCTAATACGGTCGATTCCTATATTCGCGATGTAAATCAGTATTCGGAATATTGTACCTCCTTAGGCAAATCGGCAGACAAGACGAGCTCGGACGATTTTCACGGTTATTTAGATTATTTAACTGCTTTAGGTAAGTCGGAGGCAACAAAAACCCGCATTCTCGCTTCGCTTCGCTGCTTTTATAAATTTATGCTTTCCGAGGGCTATAGCGAAACGAATCCGACAGAAGCGGTCAAAATTAAAAGAACCGAGAAAAAGCTTCCCGGTATTCTTGATTCCAATGAGATTATGTTGCTTTTGTCCCAGCCCGACGGCACGGATTACAAGAGCAGACGAGACAAGGCTATGCTGGAGCTTTTATACGCCACGGGAATTAAGGTTTCGGAGCTTATAGAGCTTACGGTCAGCAATGTTAATCTGCAAATCGGAATACTCCACCTACATAATGACAAGAAGGAACGCATTGTGCCGATGTATCCCGCCGCTGTCAAGGCAGTATCAAGCTATCTTTTAAATGTCAGACCGGTTATTGTAACCGACGAGGCAGAGGACAGGCTGTTTACAAATATGAACGGTCAGCCAATGTCGCGTCAGGGCTTTTGGAAGATTATCAAGCATTATGCCGAAACTGCCGGTATAAATAAGGATATAACTCCACACACGCTTAGGCATTCCTTTGCGGCGCATTTGCTTGAAAACGGAGCACAGCTTAAGGATATAAAGGAAATGCTCGGTCATTCGGACATTTCCTCAACCCAGGTATACGCACAGTTTGTAAAAAGTAAGTACACTATGGCATATGCGAAATATCATCCTTTGGCTAAATAAAATCGAATTATTAAGATAGGGCGGGCAAAACCGCCCTGATTTTCTAAATTACTAATTCGACTAAATGAATATTTAGTATAATTAAGGGGAGTGGAAAAGGCAGTTTTTTTCTTTCATAGGATATTTTAGAGTTTATTATGAAGTTTCCTATTGACTTTCATTTATATCTATGGTATTACTAACTTACAATAGCTTAACGGAGGTTTTATAATGCGTGGAATCATGATAGATTGCTCAAGAAATGCAGTAATGAATCTCAATTCAATTAAAAAAATGGTTTTGCATTTAGAAAAAATGCATTATGACACCTTACTGCTTTACACCGAGGATACCTATGAGGTGGACGGCGAGCCGCTGTTTGGGCATCTTCGCGGCAGATACTCAAAGGATGAACTGCGTGAGATCGATTCGTTTTGTATTCAGCACAGCATCGAGCTTATACCCTGCATTCAAACATTAGCACACCTTAACGCTATCTTTAAATGGCACAAAGAATATGACAGGATTAACGATTGCAACGATATACTCTTAGTTGATGAAGACGATACATATGAACTTATTGACCGTATGTTCTCTTCCCTTTCAAGCTGTATCACATCAAAGAAAATCAATATCGGTATGGACGAAGCCTTTATGTTGGGTTACGGCAGATACCGTTCAAAGCATGGTGTTGTGGGCAATCGCTTTGAAATCATAGTTCGCCACTTAAAGAAGGTTTGCGAAATTGCAGACAAATACGGCTTTGTACCTATGATGTGGAGCGATATGATATGCGGCTTAGCAGCACAAAGCTCTAATTATTATGACGATTTAACCTTCGAACAAATTAAGCAGATGACCGGTTTGCCTGATAATGTTTCGCTTATTTATTGGGATTATGCAGGCACGGATTACGATCTGTATACCACGAGAATAAAAAAGAATGCCGCATTCGGCAACCCTGTAATTTTTGCAGGCGGTGCTTGGTGCTGGAACGGCTTTACTCCGGATAATCAGTTCAGTATAAATAATACCAAGGTAGCTATTAAAGCCTGTATTGATAATGGCGTAAATGATCTATTCCTGACCCTCTGGGGCGATGACGGCGGCGAATGTTCCCGTTTTGCAATGCTTCCTACCTTAGCTTTTATGGCAGGACAGCTTGAAAACAAAACCGATGAGCAGATAAAGGCCGATTTTTATGAGCTTACAGGTATGAGCTATGACGATTTTATGCTTCTTGATCTGCTTGATATACCCGTTGAAGGCGATACCGAAGGTTTAGATAAGCCTTATTACAATAAGTTTACAAAAATGTGGCTTTATAACGATCCGTTTATGGGAATGGCGGATTACAGGGTGTTGGGTAAGGAAAAACGCCCATTATAAAGATGTTTATAACAAGCTTTCAAAGGTTGAACCTACCGAGGATTACAAACTGCTTTTTGCCTATTCGACTGCATTGGCGGATCTGCTTTCGGTTAAGACCGAGCTCGGTTTCAGAACAAGAAATGCGTATAAATCAAACAACAAGGAGCAGCTCCGTGAAATAGCCGAAAATGAGTATACCGCAACTATGGAAAAGCTTAACGCCTTCCATAAGGTTTATCAGGAATTTTGGTTCAGCGAAAACAAGCCGCACGGATTTGATATTCAGGATGTAAGAATGGGTGGTCTTTTAAAGCGCCTCGAATCCTGCAAAAACAGACTTATCGATTATTGCGACGGCAAGACCGATTCCATCCCCGAGCTTGAAGAGCCGGTTATAGCCTCTGCCCGCAACCATTCTTGGGGCGGAATGGTAACTCCTAATGTTATTACTCATATTATATAACATCTCTTTTCGGTCTTCCGTTGTCTAAGCAGTATTTATCCTCAACCGACTATGGCGCTTTCTATTTTCTTTCCCAAAGTAATTTTCACTGTGGAATTTACTTTGGGAATTCATTATGCACTTTTATTGATGTATTCTGCCGTGTAGATTCTTGACAAAACAGTTTTGAAGAACTATAATTTATGGAATGTAGAAATATCAAGGAGTGCGCTTTTAATGAACAAGGATTTAACAACCGGCAAAACCTCTGCGGTGCTTTTTAAATTTTGTCTTCCTTTATTTGGCAGCATAATTTTTCAACAGTTATACAATATAGCCGATAGCTTTGTCGCGGGAAAATTTATCGGCGAAAACGCTTTGGCCGCCGTTGGAAACAGCTATGAAATCACCTTGATTTTCATCGCGTTTGCATTTGGCTGTAATATTGGATGTTCGGTTATAGCGGCACAGCTTTTCGGAAGCAAAAGATACAGCGAAATGAAAACGGCTGTATATACAACACTTATTGCAGGCGGTGTTTTGTGTGCGGTTTTGGTGGCTTTAGGCGCCTGTTTTTGCACTGATTTGCTACATATAATTCACACTCCCAACAATGTGCTTGCCAACTCAAAACTATACCTCGATATTTATATTTTGGGTCTTCCTTTTGTGTTTTACTACAATATTGCTACAGGTATATTCTCGGCTCTCGGTGATTCAAAAACACCTTTCTTCTTCCTTACCTGCTCTTCTCTGTCAAATATTGGCATTGATATTGTATTCGTTACGGTATTCAAAATGGGAGTTGCTGGCGTTGCGTGGGCCACATTTATTTGCCAGGGCGTAAGCTGTATTTTGGCTCTTATATTTGTTTTCAGGCGGTTTAACAAGATAAAGACCGACGAAAAGCCAAAAATATTTTCCCGCCGACTTCTTGTAAAAATCACCGTGATCGCCGTCCCCAGCATATTACAGCAAAGCTTTGTGTCTGTCGGTAATATTGTTATCCAGGGAATTATCAACTCGTTCGGATCGGCGGTTATGGCTGGCTATTCCGCGTCAATAAAGCTCAACAACCTTGTTATTACCTCTCTGGCAACAATCGGAAACGGAATTTCAAACTTTACCGCCCAGAATTTCGGCGCGGGAAAAACAAAGAGAATAAAAGAAGGCTGGCGTGCGGGTGTAGGTCTTGTTTGGCTCATCTCTGTCCCCTTCTCTATTGTTTATTTCTTTGTGGGCAAATATTTGGTTTACATATTCATGAATAATCCCAGCGGTACCGCAATGCAGGTCGGCGTGGAAATTCTGCGTATTTTAGCGCCGTTTTATCTGCTTATCGCCGCAAAGCTTGCTACCGACGGCGTACTGCGCGGACTGGGCAAAATGAAACAATTTATGGCGGCTACCTTTACCGATCTTCTGCTTCGGGTAATCCTTGCCTTTATTCTTTCAAAATATCTTGGAGTAACCGGTATATGGATCTCGTGGCCTATTGGCTGGTGCGCCGCTACCCTTCTCTCGTTGATTTTCTACAAAATGCTTAAGTTTGATGAGGTAATAGATAATAAGATTAAAAATTAAAAATCATTGTCATTTTTTTAACATTAGCTCTTGTCTTTTAAAAAGAAATTTGGTATAATACAGATGTATGGTCGAATTTTGTAAATACGGCTAAAACAGCACGGTGAATTTTCGCCGCGCCGAAGGAAGGAGTACATATATGAACTATTCAAAAGAAGTAGAAAACATGTGTCCCTTGGCAAAGGGTGCATACCACGGTCCCGCCCCGATTCCTGAGGAGGGCAAATGGGTACAGGCTAAGGAAGTTAAGGATATTTCCGGTCTTACTCACGGTATCGGCTG
Source organism: Acutalibacteraceae bacterium (assembly GCA_036308615.1). Lineage (GTDB taxonomy): Bacteria > Bacillota > Clostridia > Oscillospirales > Acutalibacteraceae > UBA737. The sequence continues at coordinate 10,338 of JAXJVI010000038.1, forward strand.
GTGCGCTCCCCAACAGGGCGCCTGCAAGCTCACCCTTAATGTTAAGGAAGGCGTTATCGAAGAGGCTCTCGTTGAGACTATCGGTTGCTCGGGCATGACCCACTCCGCGGCTATGGCTTCCGAGATTCTTGTCGGAAAGACCATTCTTGAAGCACTCAACACCGACCTCGTTTGCGACGCTATCAACACCGCTATGCGCGAGCTCTTCCTCCAGATAGTATACGGTCGTACTCAGACCGCATTCTCCGAGGGCGGTCTGCCTATCGGCGCAGGTCTTGAGGATCTCGGTAAGGGTCTCCGTTCACAGACCGGTACAACCTATGCCACCAAGGTTAAGGGTCCCCGCTACTTAGAGCTTGCCGAGGGATACATCACCAAGGTTGCCGTTGACGCGGATGACACTATTATCGGCTACAAGTTTGTTCATCTCGGAAAGATGATGGATATGATTAAAAAGGGTATGGACGCTAACGAGGCTTTGGAAAAAGCCAGCGGACAGTACGGCCGTGTTGATGACGCTGCTAAGCTTATCGACCCCCGTGAAGAATAAGAGGAGGTAAACTTATAATGGCTTTATTTGAAAGTTACGAAAGAAGAATTGATCAAATCAACGCCGAGCTTGCTAAGCACGGTATCTCCTCTATAGAAGAGGCTAAGGAAATCTGCGACAAAGCAGGTGTTGACGCTTATAACATTGTTAAGGGTATTCAGCCCATCTGCTTTGAGAACGCTTGCTGGGCTTACACCGTAGGTTGCGCTATCGCTCTTAAGGACGGCGTTTCAAGCGCCGCCGAGGCTTCCGAAAAAATCGGTCTCGGTCTTCAGTCCTTCTGCATCCCCGGCTCTGTTGCCGACGACCGTAAGGTTGGTCTCGGCCACGGTAACCTAGGCGCAATGCTTCTCCGCGATGAGACAAAGTGCTTCGCTTTTTTAGCAGGTCACGAGTCCTTTGCTGCGGCTGAGGGCGCTATCGGTCTTGCAAAGAGCGCAAACAAGGCTCGTAAAGAGCCCCTCCGCGTTATCCTTAACGGTCTTGGAAAAGACGCCGCTAAGATAATTTCCCGCATCAACGGCTTTACCTATGTTCGGACCAAGTTTGATTATTACACAGGCAAGCTTGAGGTTGTTGAGGAAATTGCTTATTCTAACGGTGAGCGCGCAAAGGTTCGCTGCTACGGCGCGGACGATGTTCGCGAGGGCGTTGCTATAATGCATCACGAGGGCGTTGATGTTTCCATCACAGGAAACTCCACCAACCCGACCCGCTTCCAGCACCCTGTTGCGGGCACTTACAAGAAAGAGTGCATTGAGCAGGGCAAAAAGTACTTCTCTGTTGCATCGGGCGGCGGTACAGGCCGTACTCTCCACCCCGACAATATGGCGGCAGGCCCCGCTTCCTACGGTATGACCGATACAATGGGCCGTATGCACTCCGACGCTCAGTTTGCCGGTTCCTCCTCTGTTCCCGCTCATGTTGAGATGATGGGACTTATCGGAATGGGCAACAACCCGATGGTTGGAGCTACAGTTGCCTGCGCAGTTGCGGTTTACGAATCACTTAATAAATAATTAAAAATTTGCAACGCATAATTTAAGGACTCGGGAATTTTCCTGAGTCCTCTGCTATTCTTTGTAAAAAATTGAAATTAAACCGTCTCGACTTTAATCAAATTGGTGTTGCCCGACTTGCCGTTTGTAACTCCGCCTGTTATAACAATCTTGTCGCCATCCTTAAGCTTAAGGGTTTCCTTGGTGAGCTTTTGAGCACTGTAAAACAGGACTTCGGTAGAGGGGTAATTCTCACACATCACTGGAATAACGCCCCAAGAAAGCGAAAGCTTGCGCCATGTTTTTTGGTCGGTGGTAAGACCGATAATATCAACCGGCGGGCGGAAGCGGGACACCATTCGTGCCGTCATTCCCGAGAGGCTGCAAACCGCGATCGCCCTTGCGTTAATATCAATCGCCATTCCGCAGGTTGCGTGGGAAATAGCGTCCACGGTATTTTTAATCTTAAACTCTGCCGACAGGAAACGCTTTTTGTAGTGAATATTTCTCTCGGTGCTTTCGGCAATTCTTGCCATAGTTTCAACCGCTAAAACAGGATACTTTCCCGCGGCGGTCTCGCCCGAGAGCATAATCGCGCTCGTGCCGTCGTACACCGCGTTGGCGACATCTGAAATTTCCGCACGGGTGGGTCTCGCATTGCTTATCATAGATTCGAGCATTTCGGTAGCGGTAATAACCCGCTTGCCGAGCATACGGCATTTTGTTATGATTTGCTTTTGAATAGCGGGAAGCTCCTCAAAGGGAATTTCCACGCCCATATCACCGCGGGCAACCATAATCCCCGCACACTCTTCGCTGATTTCTTCAATATTGTCAACACCCGAACGGTTTTCAATTTTCGCGATAAGCTCGGTTTCCTTAGCACCGATTTCGGCAAGAAAATTCTTAACATCAAGCAAATCCTGCTTGCAGGATACAAAGGAACAGGCGATGAAGTCTATCCCCTCTTTTATTCCGAAAGCGATGTCTTCCTTGTCCTGCTCGCTTAAATACTTCTGCTTTAAGGTTTTATTCGGAAAGCTCATACTCTTGCGGTCGGAAAGCTCACCGCCGATAATAACCTTGCAGTTTACATCGGTATCAGTGGTGCTTAACACCTCAAAGCTTAAAAGACCGTTATTCAAGAGTATTTTATCGCCCTTTTGTAGGTCGGCGGCAAGCCCCTTGTAGTTAATCGATACCCTTTTCTCATCGCCCTCGATTTCATCAGCGGTGAAGGTGAAGTCGTCCCCTTCCTTCAGGGTGATTTTACCGTTTTTAAAGGTTTTTATGCGGTATTCAGGTCCCTTTGTATCAAGCATAAGGGCGATAGGAAGTCCTAACTTTTCCCTTACCTTTTTCACAAGGTCAATGCGCCTTTTGTGGTCTTCGTGGGTATTGTGGGAAAAATTAAGCCGCGCAACATTCATTCCCGCCTTGCACATTGCGGTTATTGTAGCCTCGTCCGAGCAGGCAGGGCCTAATGTACATACAATTTTAGTTTTTCTCATTCTTATTCACCTTTTAATCTGTTAAAATTTTCCGATATTTCGTTTTCTTTGTCACGCATTGCACAAAGGGTCATATCAAGAAGCTTGTCCAGCTCCCAACCGAGCATTTCGGCACCCTTTGCGATAATATCCCGTGAACAGCCCGCGGCAAACTTTTTGTCCTTGAACTTCTTTTTAAGGCTTTTAAGCTCCATATCGCTGACGCTCTTTGAGGGTCTCATAAGCGCCGCCGCACCGATAAGTCCCGTAAGCTCGTCCGCGGCAAAAAGCACCTTTTCCATCCCGTGCTCCGGCTTTATGTCAACCGTTATTTCATAGCCGTGACTGCAAACCGCGTGTATAAGCTCGTCCGAAGCCCCTATTTCAGCCAAAAGCTCGGGAGCCTTTATGCAATGCTCATCAGGGTATTTTTCAAAATCGATATCGTGAAGCAGTCCCACAAGTCCCCAATTATCGGCATCCTCCCCGTAACCGAGCTTTTCCGCATACCATTTCATAACGCTTTGCACGGTAGCGGCGTGCTGTAAATGAAAGCTGTCTTTATTGTATTTCAGGAGTAGCTCTACTGCCTGTTTTTCGGTAATGTTTGTAAACATTTCCAAATTCTCCCCCATTTTAAATTTATGCTTTTATTTTAACACAATTCAATTCTAATATCAATAGGTTATAGGAAAGAATTTTAAATATATTATTAGAAAAAACAACCTTCATATACTAAAAATCGCCCGACAAAATGTCAGGCGACAGCTATTTTAATTTTCCATTTGTTTGCCTAAAAACGATGCGGCAACAGTAGCTAATTTAATATCGCTTTCCTTTGCGCTCTCTCCGTCTGCGGTGGTTAGGACTACAGCTCCGCTAACATCACCCGCCGCTATTATCGGAGCGGCGACTGCGATATTCTGGTCAATACCCTCAATGGCGGGAACTGCGCTTTCGGTCGGGTAAACCTCTACTCTTCTGCCCTCCATAATATCCTCGACATTCTGCGTCACACGGCGCTCAAGGACTTCCTTTTTAGAAATTCCCGAGGCTGCTATGCAATGGTCACGGTCGCAAATAAGCACCGTTAAGTCTGTAGCGGCGGTAAGCGCGTCGGCATACTGCGCCGCAAAGGAAGAAAGCTCCCCTATCGGTGAATATTTTTTAAAAATAACCTCTCCGCCCGAATCGGTGTATATTTCAAGCGGGTCGCCGCCACATATAACATTGACACCGAAAGCCTTGTCCCTTTGGTTTTTAACCGTTTGGACTATTGTGGCTGATAAGTTACCTTCGATGTCCCAATTAAAATTTACGACTTTACCTCTGTAACCTGCTTCTTCGAGTTGTTCATCGGTAAGCGTACCTGCTTCAAGCAACATAGCAATATCCGCTTTTAACTCTATGTCTATGTGCGGCTCTTCGCCGTCAAAGACCACTATTCTATCAACAATAAGCGGTAGATCGCCCTTGTCGAGTTTATCCTTGTCGAGAATATCACGGAAAATTTGCAAAGCCGTTTTTGCGATACGGTTGACCTCTATGGTTGTGTTTCTGCGTTCAACCGTCATTTCAAGTTGCTTTTCAAGACCGTCAATTTTTTGCAAAAGCTCGGTTTCCATTTCCTCATAGGTTTCCTCTATGATTTCACGGTTTACACCTTCCGCTTTCATTAACTCACGAATTTTCTGCTTTTGAGTAGCCTTGTAACTCTCCCTTGCCTTTGCTAAATCCACCTCTAAATTTGCGATAGTGGAAGCAGAGGTTTTCATCATTTGTGGCTCACTCTTAATGGCTTTTTCCAATTCAGCAATCATTTTTTCGGAGTTCATCATCACACGCTCAATATACTTTTTGAGCATCGTATCGAGCAAATCAATACGGGTATGGTGTGATGTGCAACCTTTAAGACCTCTCTTGTGGTACGTTCCACAAGTGTAGGCGGGTGCTAAATCGGGACGGCTCATAGAGAACATAGGACTACCGCAATCACCACAAAAAAGGAAACCCGAATAGGTAGTATCGTATTTCTTGACACCCCGATAATTCGATTTTGTCCGTGCTTTTAGGTGCTGTTGAGCCTTCATAAACTCTTTGACATCGACTATGGCAGGGTGATGATTTTCAAACACCTTGTGTTCGTCCTCGTCCAATTTTTTATCCGCACCATTGATATTTTTACGGGTATATTTGTGCTGACGGAGAGTGCCGATATAAAAATCATTCTGCAAAATACCGCTGATTGACGGTATTGCCCATATAGGACTTGCTTTGATTTTTACCTCAACCTTGCCCTTGCTCTTTGCGGCTTCGGCTTCTTTGCGTTCCTTTTCCACCATACGAGGTGTCGGGATATTTTTCTCGGTAAGGTAGTTTGCAATTTTCTTATAACCCCACCCCTCGTTGTATAGACGGAAAATCTCACGGACAACCACCGCCGCCTTTTCGTCAACCTCAAAAATCATATTTTTGGTATCAACAAAGTAATATCCGTAAGGCACGGCACAAATCCAATTCCCGTCATTTTGACGGCTCTCAACGACCCTTTTTACCTTTTTGGAAGCATCGGTAACGGGCATTTCGTTGAGCAAAAAGCGTACTTGGATATTATTCCAATCATCATAGGTCGGATAGTCGATACCGTCACCGATGGAAATAATACGCACCCCTGCATCTCGCAAATCTTCGAGTTCTACAAGACCTCTACTGTTACGGCGGGAAAAACGGGAAAAGTCTTTAATGATAAGAATATCGTAATGCCCGTTCATCAAAAGTGGACGCATACGCTGATAATCTTCTCTCTGCTCAAAGGTGTAACCGCTTTTATCACGATCCTCGTAATAGTCCACCTCTGCATCGGGAAATGTCTGCTTAATGTAAGTTTTTATAATTCTTCTTTGGTTTTCGATAGATGTATTATCTCTGTCTTTTTCAGTATCAACAGAGATACGCATATATGCGGCTATATTCTTCGCCATATATTCACCACCAATGTTGTATTTTTATATACTCCTTTTTACGAACAACATTGTAACATACCTTTCTACAAATTGCAACACTTTTCGAGGAATTACTTGATTTTGGAAGTTATTTAATGTAATTATGGCAGAATAAACCTCTGCCATAGCAGAGATATTTAACTATCTCCGAGTAGTCCTTGCTGAACGTTCTTGGCTGCAAGAACCTCTTTGTTGTGGATCAACAACTCTTTTGTAAGTTCCACAATATCGCCTTTGCCGGAAAGGAATACGCACACCTTATATCCTTTGGCTTTCCAATTTCTATAATCGGGTTTTAAGGACTCTCGCAACGCTTTGTCCTCTTTTTCTTCCCGTGATAACCAATAATATGCTATCTTGTTCTTGTCGCAGACTTCCAAAATCATTTGCTGACACCTCCGTTCATTCCATATTTTTCCTCGATTTTGTTGCGTCTATTCAGATTGCTTTTTTTACCCTCCGAAAAAGAAAATGGGTGTGCTTGTCCTCAAGCGGTGGCTTCCAAACACCGCTATGGTCTATATACTCTCTATCTAAAGTAGTACATAAAACTGTTCTTCTTTCGGTAGGTAAGTTATTATCTTTAGTATTGTTTCCTGCTAAAAAACCGCAGTCTTTAATGCGGAAAAACCGCACTCTTACTGTGTTTGGAACTTGTGGACGTAGAGCCGAGTCGGTCTGCCTTTGCCTTGCCGTTGTCGGCTGATGAGTCCGTACATTTCCAATTCTTTCAGCATTTTGGTGGCTTTATCGTGTCCGCAGGAAAGTGTTTCGCATATATCCTTTAGGGTGCAATACACGAACACATCGCCGTAGCGGTCAGTAAATCTATCCTTGTTTTTGGTGGAAAGGCTCATACGGTCAAGCAGTATTCCGTAGAGCAGGGCGGCATTTGCGGATAGCCCCGTATATGACGGGTGCGTTAGGATTGCTTTCGGAACTCTCACAAAAGCAAACGCTTCAGCTTCCCACCACTTGAATTTTTCGCCCAAGCGTTCTCACTCCTTTCGTGCGATTTTTTGTATTAAAAGGGGGCGGTTTTTGCCGTTTTCGTCCTCTGTAAGCGGCTTTTCTAAGGTGGGTGGTATGTTTCCCTTAACTTCCCGATATTCTGTTTTTTGCAACGATTTGGTGCTTTTTTACGGGCATAATGCACCGCCCTTTTGCTTTCATATCGGCGGCACTCTATGATTTTCGCCCGAAAACTCTGTTTGCAATCACGGGTACAACTGCGGCATATTTCGTTGTAGGTGCGGCGGTGCGTTATCGGATGAATGAAGAACGCCCACTCTTGTTTTGCTTTCTTTGATAATCTCGGCATCGTAAAACTCCTTTCACTTATTTGGACAAAGGGGTGCATTTTGGACACCCATTTTGAATTTCTTTTATTTACCCCTTCACTTGTTCCTACGGACATTATCAGGGTGTCATAGAACTGTCATAATCGTTTTGTTTTCCCTCAATGAGTAGCCACCGAGAAGGGCAAAAATATAACCGTTTTCAAAAAATCTTTCTAATAAGTAGGCACCGAAAGCGGCAAAAATTCAAAAGGATTTGAAAAAATATCTCTCTATTTGTTTGAAATGGGAGAGGAAAAAATAAGGGTGTTTTTTGAAAAATCTCTCACATATTTGGAATTGCTACCGCCGAATGATGCCCTGTTTGCATTAAATTTTTCTGCGGCTCTCACTTACCTGCCGCACGGTTTTGAAGAAAAAACGAAACAGTTTCTAATATGTAATTGGCGAATTTATTTAGCGTTTGGCAAAAATTTTTTGATCTTCCTACTTTTAATTGCTGAATTTTTTTAGCGTTTAGACACTCCGTTTAATAATTTATTGGGAAATTTTTTGCTGAAAATAAAAAAGATTTCCGAAAAAATTTCTCGGAAGTCGAACGGAGAATGAGATGCACTATACCAGCAAGCATCGCCTTTTGTCACCCAAAGGCAGACCTGCCCGCCGACAAAGTATTGTCTTAGCGAGCAGACCGTTTTTACTCCTATCGGCTAAAAATGGTACTCGTTAGGGAAATTCCCTAAAACCCTTTGCCGCCGCAGAGCATAAAAAAAGACACCTATCAAAATTGATAAGTGTCTGTGTGCGGCGGTGCCGCCTTATTCAGTTTTGGTTTTGAGCCGACACACTCCGTCAGCTTCGTCCCGCCGCTTTAATTCGGCGGCAAGGGTATCCATCATCTTACGCTCAATGTGTTCCACGCTGCCACGATTAAGGTCGTGCTGATCGGCATACTTGCGTATCGATACCCCGTTTATGTAACGCTCGGTAAAATATTCTGCAAAAACTTTCATTACCGATTTTAAGCAGCCGTTTATAAAGCGGTAGTCCTCCATCATAACGGCATACTCATCTTTGCTAATGCCAATGTAACGGTTGTGTGCTTTGCAGAGTAAGTGCCTATCCCTATCTTCCGTATAGTGTTTGCAAAGATCCTTCGCATAATCATAATAGGAGGTGGTTGTTCGGAAGCGGCGGCTGTAATAACTCTCTTTGTGTTCTTTCGGCTTGTTCGTGCGGCGAACACCCTTAAACCCATCTTCCTCTATATCGAGCCATAACCAATTCGGTGCGTTCATTTGTGTTTGACGGGTAAAGAGCCGCACCGTCTTTCCGTTATGCTTGACCTTCGCATTAAACTCCTTCAAGGGCATTGTAACATACTGATTCTTGTCCTTGTAATCAACGGTATAAAAAATAACGGTGTCCTCTTGGCTTTCATAATCCTTTGCCGTTGTTACAACAAAGATGTGTTTGCCGTCATAACGCTTGTAATAACCGGCAAAGACACGCCTTTCTTTTTCAGCCATAGCACCGCCACCTTTTCGTAGATTTGTTCTATTATACACCTTTTTAAGCCGAAATGAAAGGTCATAATTTTGAACAATCGCCTCAAGGTGTAAAAGACAATTGAGAATTAACGATTAGAATTAACGCCCTCGTTAATTCTATCATCTTCACAATTAATTCTGAACTTTTCCGAAACTTGTTTCCCAATATTGAAAATCCATTGATTTTGGGAAACAAATGTGGTATAATAACTTTGCGAGGTGATTTTCTATGAAACTGATCGAAAGAAAACAATACTTAGATAAAATGATAGGTGTTATCGGAACTCCCGATATTAAAGTCTTGACAGGCGTGAGACGTTCGGGTAAATCAAAGTTGCTCGAAGCCTTCAAAGCCTATGTGCAAAAGAACATTGCTAACGCTAATATTATCCATATCAACTTTAATCTGTCTAAGTATGACAACCTTAAAGAATACAAAGCATTAAATGAATATATCGAAAACAACTATGCAGAAGACAAGGAAAATTTTGTTTTAATTGACGAGATTCAAATGTGTTCCGATTTTGAACTGTGCATAAACAATCTGCACGCAACCGAGATGTATGATATTTATATCACGGGTTCTAACGCTTTTCTGCTCAGTTCGGACTTGGCGACACTGTTTACCGGCAGAACGTTCGAGATCAAGGTGTATCCCTTTTCCTTTGCCGAATATGTGCATTACTTTGGACTAACAGATAATTATACCGCTTTTGATAACTATATGCTCGAAGGAGGTATGTCCGGCTCTTATCTGTATAAAGAGCAAGAAGATAAATACGACTATATAGAAACCGTATTTGACACTTTGATTTTGAGAGATATACGTCAAAAGTATAACATCAAAAATCCTGCTCTGATGGATCGTATTTCTCAATTCTTGATGGATAATGTGTCCAATTTGACCTCGGCAAGAAGCATTACGGACACGCTCACCTCGAACAAGGATAAAAT
>JAXJVI010000039.1:0-1582 GCA_036308615.1 Acutalibacteraceae bacterium
GCTATATTAATGTCGGTAATCGTCAGTCTTGAAAGAACGCTTAGGAGTGCGGAGGGATTTCCGCTGTATAAAAAGCTTACGGTATCTCCGTTTTGCTTTATGTCTTTAATTCCGTCAAGCTCGGGCGGGGCGGTTATACCCCGCAGGGTTACTCGCTTTGCCTCGGTATGACCGATGTTTTTAATACTGTCGCAGACTAATATTTTGCCGTCCTTTATTACAGCGGCGGTTTTGCAGTGGTTCTGAACCTCGGAAAGAATATGGGAGGAAAGAAAAACGGTGGTGCCGTTCTCGTTTAATTCCTTTAAAATATCGTAAAATTCCCGCTGCATAAGCGGGTCGAGTCCGCTTGTGGGCTCGTCGAGTATGCAAAGACGGGGACTGTGCTGCAACGCGCAGACCACTGATACCTTTTTGCGGTTTCCGAGGGACAGCTCCTTTATTTTTTTATCGGTATCAAGCTGTAAGCGCTCGCACAGGCGTTTTGCGGTCTTAGTGCAGTCCTTTTTGCGAAGAGCCGCCGAAAGCTTTATTGCCTCGCGCACCCGCATATCGGGATAGAACGCCGCCTCGGAGGGCATATAGCCTACCTCGCTCAATATCTCGGATTTGTTGTTTTTTATCTCCTTGCCGAAAATCTCCGCTTTGCCCGAGGTGGGGGAGATAAGCCCTAAAAGGGTGCGGACGGTGGTGCTCTTGCCCGCGCCGTTAGGCCCTATAAAGCCGAAAAAATCCCCCTCTTTTACCGTAAGGTCGATTCCGTCAATTCCCCTTGATTTGCCGTAATATTTTTTAAGCGATACGGTTTTTATAGCGTCCATTTCTCTGCCGCTCCTTTCACGGTAATTTAATTCATTATACTTAATACCGAATTGATAAGCAAGGCTTTTTCTAAATATTTACGGAATATTTATTCCTTATTAATGTCAAACGGAAACAGAAACCGTTTATTTGCACAAAAATATTTGAATTTATGCGCCGTAAAAATACATTTTATCAAAATGTAGATATGCTATTGACAAACCGCCCAATATGTAGTATTATAATACCGTACCAAAGGTCGCGTGACTGACGGATAAGCGGGTAACCGCGTGGAGCGCGAGCCTTAAATGCCGACCGTCTGGGCAATTCAGCTTATTACTGGATTGCCCTTTTGTATTATTAGGAGGTTTAAAATGACACACGGAAACTGGAACGGATTTAATACAGGAGTATGGCAGGACGAAATCAATGTCCGCGATTTTATACAGCAGAACTACACCGAGTACACGGGGGACGACAGCTTCTTAAAGGGCGCTACCAAGCGCACAAAGGAGCTTATGGGGCGCGTAAATACCCTCTTTGAGCTTGAAAGGCAGTATGGCGGAGTGCTTGATATAGATACCGAGACGGTGTCCTCTCTTACAGCTTATGCCCCCGGCTATATCGATAAGGACAAGGAGCTTATTGTCGGTATGCAGACAAACCGTCCCTTAAAGCGCGGTGTAAACCCCTTCGGAGGTATCCGTATGGCGCGTCAGGCGTGCGAGGCATACGGTTATAAGCTCAGCGATAAGTTAGAGAGCGAGTTTAAGTATAGGAC
>JAXJVI010000040.1:0-6506 GCA_036308615.1 Acutalibacteraceae bacterium
GGGATTTTTATAAGACCCCTCATTTTATGCACACGGGAGGATGTTGAAGCTTACTGCGAAAAAAACGGTATCCCATATGTTACCGACTCAACAAACCTTTCCGATGAATATACGCGCAATAAAATCAGGCATAGGGTTATTCCTGTTTTAAAGGAGATAAACCCTAATGCCGAAAAATCGGCGGTTAGAACCGCGGCGGAATTATCCGAGGATAATTTGTTTTTAGAGGAATGTGCGGATAAATATTTGTCCGACAATTTAAGCGGGGGAGGACTTGATATTTCCGACCTGCCGAAAGCGCCGATTGCCAAAAGAGCCATAAAAAAGCTTGCGGAAATTTCCGCTCCCGAATTATCCCTTGACAATTTGCATATTACGGAAATTTACAGAATATGTAACTGCGGCGGCAGAACGGGTCTTCCTTTAGGCTTTTATGCCGAGGTGAAAGACCGCAGACTGTTTTTTATCAATCAAAACGAAAAAAAGGGTAAAAAATATGAATTTGATGTCACTTTCGAGCGCCGTATTAACGATTTGTTTACAAACGGCGAAAAAATTAATAATTTGTTATTAAAAAATTCTCTTGACTGTGATAAAATTATAGGAAAATCAGTGTTAAGGACAAGGCAGGCGGGAGACAGCATAAGGCTTGCGGGGCGCGGTTGCACGAAATCGCTTAAAAAGCTTATGAACGAGTATCGAGTGCCCGCCGAGCTTAGAGACAGTCTTCCCGTTCTTGCGGACGACGCGGGGGTTATCTGGATTTACGGAACAGGGGTTGCGCAGAGATGCGCGGTCACGAAAAATTCCGAGGAAATTATGATAATCAACGCCACACAGCGCAAAATATAATGATTAGGGGTTGGAGTTAATTGTCGCTTGAAAAAGATGTTGAAAAAATCCTCGTATCCGAGGAGGAAATTAAAGAAATATGCGCAAGATTAGGCGAGGAAATCTCACGGGACTATAAGGGTAAAAAGCTGTTGCTTGTAAGCGTGCTTAAGGGCGCGGTGGTATTTATGGCGGACTTAATGCGTAATATTACCTGCGACTGCGAGATTGATTTTATGGCGGTATCGTCATACAGCGGTACTAAAACCACAGGCGTCGTAAAATTCAAGAAGGATCTTGATATTGACCCGGACGACTGCGACATACTATTGGTTGAGGATATTCTCGATTCGGGCATTACACTCGCTTACCTTAAAAATGTTCTGCTTGATAGGAACGCCGCAAGCATTAGGGTGTGCGCTTTTCTTGATAAGCCCGCTAACAGGCAGGCGGATATTAAAGCCGATTATGTCGGAAAGGTTATACCCGATGAGTTTGTTATAGGCTACGGTCTTGATTATAACGAAAAATACAGAAATTTGCCTTATGTTGGCGTTTTATCGCCCAAGGTTTACGCTGACAAATAGGAAAGGAGCATACCCCTTTGAACAAGAATTTGAAAAATGTGCTTTTGTTTATAGGCATACCGATAGTTTTCATTATGGCTATACTTTCGGTTTCCTATCTTTCAAAAAACACGGTCGAGACAAAGTATTATGAAATAGTCGATATGGTAAAGAGCAATCAAATCTCCGAATTTGAGCTTAACCTTTACAGCGGCGACCTTGTTTATACCAAGCGCGACGACGGTAAAAAATATCATTATACCGTGGCAGACCCTTATATTTTTCGCGATGATGTAAACGATACCGTCCGTGCCATTAACGAGAAAAATCCTGGTACAATTAAAGATGATTATAAGTCGGGCGGTCAGGCGGCGTGGCTTATGAATCTTTTGCCCACCGTCCTTATGATCGCCATTATGGTTGTCTTCTGGATATTCATAATGAAGCGTATGAACGCCTCTATGGGCACGGACAAGACCATGGGCTTCGGAAAGGCTAAGGTCAGGAAGGACGATGGTAAAAAGAAAACCACCTTTGCCGATGTTGCGGGCGCGGACGAGGAAAAGGAGGAAATGGCAGAGATTGTCGATTTCCTCAAGGACCCCAAAAAGTACAATGAGCTCGGTGCAAAGATTCCCAAGGGCGTGCTTCTCGTAGGCCCTCCCGGAACGGGTAAAACCCTCTTGGCAAGAGCTGTCGCGGGCGAGGCGGGTGTGCCGTTTTTCTCGATTTCCGGCTCCGATTTTGTTGAAATGTTTGTGGGCGTCGGCGCTTCCCGTGTGCGCGATTTATTCGGCGAAGCTAAAAAGGCAGCCCCCGCAATCATTTTTATCGATGAAATTGACGCGGTAGGCCGTCAGCGCGGTGCGGGTCTCGGTGGCGGTCACGATGAACGCGAGCAAACCTTAAACCAAATGCTTGTTGAAATGGACGGCTTCGGCACAAACGAGGGCGTTATCGTAATGGCGGCAACCAACCGCCCCGATATACTTGATAAGGCGCTTTTAAGACCCGGACGCTTCGACCGCCAGATTACCGTAAACTACCCTGATGTAAAGGGCAGAGAGGAAATTTTAAAGGTACACTCAAGAGGAAAGCCGTTAGGCCCCGATGTTAACCTTGCCACCATAGCAAAATCTACCTCGGGCTTTACCGGCGCAGACCTTGCAAACCTCTTAAACGAATCAGCACTCCTTGCGGTAAGGCATAAAAAGAAGGCGATTACCCAAGAGGAAATCGAGGAGGCAACCATTAAGGTTGTAATGGGAGCAGAGAAGAAGTCCCATATAGTTTCGGATAAGGATAAGCTGGTAACCGCTTACCACGAGGCGGGTCACGCTGTCGTTTCTTACTTCCTGCCTACCCAAGACCCCGTTCACCAGATTTCAATTATTCAGCGCGATATGGCGGCGGGTTATACAATGTATCTGCCGGTTGATGAAAAGGGTCATACCTCTAAAAATCAGATGTTAGAGCAGATTTGCTCCCTCTTGGGCGGCAGAGCGGCTGAACAGCTTACCCAGAACGATGTATGCACAGGCGCCTCTAACGATATTGAAAGGGCTACCGACTTGGCGCGCAAGATGGTAACAAAGTTCGGTATGAGCGATAAATTAGGGCTTGTAACCTACGGTCACGACGATAACGAGGTCTTCTTAGGCCGCGATTTCTCTTCAACGCCTAACTATTCCGAGAAGACCGCCGCGGTAATCGACGAGGAAATCGAGTCGGTTGTTATGACCCAGTACAAGAAGGCGCTCGATCTCTTAAACGGCGCAATGCCCAAGCTTCACGAGGTTGCTAAAATCCTTTTTGAAAAGGAAAAGATCTCCGGCGAGGATTTCCGCGCGATAATGGAAGAGCCGACATTTGCGGTTTAATTATTTGAGGTTTGAGGATTTCTTATGTATAAGTATGATTTGCATGTGCATACGAGCGTGAGCAGCTGTTGCGGGCAAAGCACTCCCGAGGAGCAGGTAAGGGCGTACGCCGAAAGGGGATATAACGGGATTGTTATTACCGACCATTTTATCTGCGGCTTTAACGGCACTCCCGTCCCGAAAAAGCTTCCGTGGCGGGAAAGGGTGGATATGTACTGTGTTGCCTATGAGCGAGCCGCAAAGGCGGCGGAGGAATATGACGGCTTTAGGGTGTTTTTCGGTGCGGAGTATTCCTACGCCGGCGGTCACGACCTGCTGTTTTACGGGCTTCACAGGGAATTTCTTTATGACCACCCCGAGCTTGAGGGTATGCCCGCAGAGGATATTTGCAGGCTTTTGCAGAACGCCGGTTGCTTAGTAATTCAGGCACATCCCTTCAGAATCCGTGAGTATATAGACCGTTCGATACAGCCCGAGCTTTACTGTGCGGACGGTGCGGAGGTTTATAATTCCTGTAATTATGATGAGGAAAACGGCAAGGCGTATGACTATGCCGTAAAGCACGGAAAAATAATGACCTCGGGCGGAGATATCCACAACGCGGGCGACAGCAGAATAGGCAGGGCGGGAATATTCACCGAAAAGCCTATTAAAAGTATTGACAGTCTTGTAAAAATTCTTAAAAGCGGTAATTACTCGCTTTGTGTTAACGGAGAAATCAAGTCGTTTTAATTGATTTTTGAACAAATTATTAATTTTTTGTTGACAAGTGTCATTTCCTGTGATATTATCAATTTTAGCTTGTATATATCATTTTTAGGCATTTGCCGTGATTGCTTATCAAGCAGTCACGGCTTTTCTCTTTTATTTTTAGGAGGTAAAAAAATGAAAAAAGGCGTTACAAGTAAAATTGTTTTTGCGCTAATCGTTGCGGCTTTTGTCGTGCTCTGCTTTGTTCAGTCACCGATAACAAGCCCTGTAAACTCCCTTTGGTCGCTTTTGCCGCCCGTTGTGGCAATAGGACTGGCGCTTATTACTAAGGAGGTTTATTCCTCGCTGTTTCTCGGTATTGTAACAGGCGGTCTGCTTTGTATGTTTTCCTCGGCCCCTATTTCGATAGGCGAGGAGGAAACTCTCGGAAGCGGATTTCCCGCTTTCTTTAATGCCGTTGTAAACGAAGGTATTATCAAAAATCTTTCGGATTCCTGGAATGTGGGTATACTGGTATTCCTCGTTGTTCTTGGAATAATTGTCGTGCTTATGAACCGTGCGGGCGGAAGCCGCGCCTACGGTGAATGGGCGGTAAGAAGGATTAAAACCCGCAGGGGAGCTTCTCTTGCAACCTTCGGTCTCGGCGCGCTTATTTTTGTTGACGATTATTTCAACTGCTTAACCGTCGGCTCGGTTATGCGCCCCGTTACCGATTCTCACAAGATTTCCCGTGCAAAGCTCGCCTATCTTATAGACGCGACCGCCGCGCCTATCTGCATTATCGCCCCGATTTCCTCCTGGGCGGCGGCAGTCAGCGGTACGGTAGAGGGCGTAAACGGTATTACACTTTTCATAAAGACAATTCCTTACAATATGTACGCTTTGCTTACTATTTTAATGGTAATACTTATGTCTGTACTCAATGTTGATTACGGTTCTATGCGTACCCACGAAGAAAACGCCGCAAAGGGCGACCTGTTCACAACGGGCGATAATACATATTCTTCCGCATCCGAGGCTCCCGTTACAACAAAGGGTAAGGTTATAGACCTTGTACTGCCGGTTGTTGTTCTTATTGTTCTTTGTGTTACCGGTATGATTTATACGGGCGGTTTCTTCTCGGGCGCAAGCTTTATCGACGCGTTTGCGGACTGCGACGCGGCGTACGGACTGTCAATCGGCTCTATCGCGGCTCTTATTCTAATCGTAATTTATTATATGTGCCGCAGAGTATTAAGTTTTAATGACTGTATGCAAGCTATTCCCGAGGGCTTTAAACAGATGGTTCCCGCTATACTAATTCTTACATTTGCTTGGGCGTTAAAGTCTATGACAGGCCTTTTAGAGGCGGGCTCTTATGTTTCCTCCCTTGTTGAGTCGGCTACCGCGGTTCAGATTCTTCTGCCCGGAATCCTCTTTGTAGTAGCTGTCGGTCTTGCCTTTGCCACAGGTACCTCTTGGGGCACATTCGGTATTTTAATACCTATTGTAACCGGCGTGTTTGAAAAGGAGCTTGCAAATGTTTCCTCAACAGGCGTTATTCCGTCAATGGTGGTTATCTGCATTTCCGCCTGCCTTGCCGGTGCTGTTTGCGGCGACCATTGCTCACCTATTTCGGATACCACGATTATGGCTTCAACAGGCGCGCAGTGCAACCATGTTAACCATGTTTCGACCCAGTTACCTTATGCATTGACCGTAGCGGGAATTTCCCTTGTATGCTATCTGCTTGCGGGCTTTGTCCAGAATGTGTTTGTAATCCTTGGAACAGGTATCGTACTCCTTACCGCACTTATGCTTATACTTCATTTTGTGAACAGTAAGAAAGCAAAAGCTTAAAAACAGTTGAAAAAACACTCCGATACGGCTATAATGGTTGTATCGGAGTTATTTTTTGTTTGGAGAGCATAAATTGGAAAGAAATTTTGAAAAGCATATTGAGATTGAACGCAGTATAATTAAAAAATTCCGCAAGCCGATATGGAATAATTTTATCGGCGCGGTTCAGGAATATCAGTTGATTTCGGCGGGGGATAAGATTGCCGTCTGCATTTCGGGCGGCAAGGATTCTATGCTGCTTGCTAAGTGTATGGAGCAGCTGCAGAAACACAGCGAGATACCCTTTGAATGTATTTATCTTGTAATGGATCCGGGCTACAACAAAGAAAACCGTGCGCTTATCGAACACAACGCACGGCTTATGAATATTGATATTACGGTTTTTGAAAGCGATATTTTCGATGTTACCGCAAGGGCAGGGGGCTCGCCCTGCTACCTATGCGCCCGTATGCGCCGGGGCTGTCTTTACAGCAAGGCAAGGGAGCTTGGCTGCAACAAAATCGCCCTCGGTCACCATTTTAACGATGTTATAGAAACCGTTTTAATGAGTATGATGTATTCTTCTGAAATTAAAACAATGTCGCCAAAGCTTCACAGCACCAATTTTGAGGGAATGGAGCTTATCCGCCCCCTTTATAAGGTAAAAGAAAAGGATATAATAGCCTTTTCAAACTATAAC
>JAXJVI010000041.1:0-2195 GCA_036308615.1 Acutalibacteraceae bacterium
CTCAATGATGGCAGTTTATCAGCAGGAAGTTTTAACCTTGAAATCATACCAAACTGGAGGCGATTATAATGTTGCCGCTGTTATATGAGCCGACAAGTCAAGATTTATCCGCAAACAGTCTGAAATTTATCGGGAGAATAACAAAATGTGAAAAGTGTATTGTTAGCGAACAATTGAACGGCGAGTATCAGTTGTCGGCAACGTTTGCCCCTACTGATGGATTTGTCGATCAGATACAAAATCAAAACTATTTGCAAGCAAAAGCAAATCCGTTTGATGATCCGCAATTTTTTGAAATCTATCAAACGAGCATTGACGGCGAAGGGCGGGTCAGTGTTACCGCACGGCATATTAAACATTCGGCATATAATAACCTGTGTTTGACGGACTTATACGATAAACCCGTTGCCAAAACGCCGCAGCAACATTGGGATTATTTGAAAAACGAAGGTAGAATCACGCTGACGAACTTCACTTTTAATTCTTCAATAACTAACGCATTAAAAATAGTGTCCGGCTATGAAAGCTCGAACACCGTCGGAGGATTATTTGAGGAATTCGCATCAGTTTTCGGCGGCGAATACCACTATGATAACTTTACTGTGAATTTTTTGCAAAATCGCGGAAGTAAAAAGAATTATGTATTGCGATGGAACAAAAACATAGCTTCCCCGAGCTTGACGTTGGATACCGCAAGCATTTATTCGCATTATGTAGCAAGTGGTAAAATAACGGCGATAAATACAGTATTTAACACACGACAAGGAGTCACGCTTTTCACAGAGCCTTTTCTAATCGCAAATTCAACATCAAAAGTCAAGCGAATTTACAATTGGGATGCAACTTCTCAAATGGAAATAAAAGAAGTGGAAGTACCCCAAAATAATTACAGCGCCCCTCGTACGGAACTGCGCACACTCGCCGCGAATTTTGACGCTGAAAGCATTTTACAAATACACGACTCCGCAAATTTAAAAGTCAACTTCCGCCCTGCGCTTGACGAAATGAGCGCGGTCGGTATGGGTGATACGGTCGATGTGGAATTGAAAGGCGGTAGGACAGTCGAAGCAAAGATAATCGCGACATCATTTAACTGTCTGTCAGAGCGTTGGGAAAGCATAGAGCTTGGGCACGAAAAGTTAAAACTGGCTGATTATATAGCGAGGTGACAAAATGACAACGAAAAAAATACCATTTAATTATGACATCAACCGAATGTTAGCGGTTGATTTAATAGCTATAATTCATATTGACGACTACGACACGAGGTTTTTGGAGCTGACAATGTTTGACGACGGCACGCCGTTTTCGGTGGACGGCTGCACAGTTACCTCGCGCTTTGTAACGATCTCAGAGAGCTACTTGTTATCCGACAACGTGCCTTGCGAAGCCACCGGAAACACTATCACTATACCAATTGACGCGGCTGCTGTACAGATGATGGCGTGTGACATCAAAATTGAAGTTAACATAGTTGACGGCGAAAAAAATTTGACGCTTCCGTTTCCGCTTTGGGTGCGTGTGCGCGGTTCTATTTTAGAAGTTGCCCACGTAACGCCCGAATCACGAGGCACTATCCCCGAGCTGCTCGAAGCCGCACAGGAAGCGCTTGACGCCGCCACCGCTGCGCTTGAGGATGCGGGGGACTACAGCAAGCTTGACAACAAGCCGCAGATTAACGGTCACACCCTGTCCGGCAACAAGACCTCGGACGAGCTGGGCTTGCAGAACAAACTCACGGCAGGCGAAAACGTCAATATTGACGCAAATGGAAATATTACGATAACAGGGGTCACCAAATATAGAAATGTTTCAACGGAGCAGGTTGATGATTGCATTGAAAACGGTGTTTTGTATTCGCTCTATATAAGCGGATTGCAGTCAAATGCACAGATAATAGCACATAACAACTATACTACGATTACACAACATGCCTTATTGGATGACGGGCGGCTAATGTACCGTATGAGGCAAGGCGAAACGCCGTGGCAACCTGCCGGGGAGTGGAGCGCGTGGGAGAGCATCGGCGGCTCTCAAATCGTTTCAGGCGTAGTCAACCAAAACGGTACTATCACGTTTACCAACTCGGACGGGACAACTTTCACGACAACAGGCGCAAGCGTTATCGGTGATGACGGTTTTTCACCTACGGCAACGGTTACACAGACACAAAGTGGAGCAACCGTAACTATAAC
>JAXJVI010000042.1:0-14488 GCA_036308615.1 Acutalibacteraceae bacterium
ATTTCTTTAAAATAACTCAAAAAATGTGTCCTATATGGAATTACACGAATTTAGGTCACAAATTTATTATTTTAGAGAAAAATAAAACTCCGTAACACATCGTAAAAAGCCATAAAGAATTACAATATATTATAACACCAAAAGCTTAAAATGTAAACACTTAATGGGCAGCGTTCAACACACTGCCCATTAATATATCTTTATGCTGTTAAACTGCAAAACACGGCGGTTATATCAACATCACTATGGTCAAATACCTTTTCCGTCTCATTAAAATTAACCGGCTTTTCCGGTATCACTTCTTCCATATATTCTTTCAGCTCGGCAACTCCGTCCGTAATGATTTCCCGGTTATCAACATAAATATCTGCCGTAACGATTTCTTTTGCGTGACCGAGTATTTTCGAAATTGCCTTTAAGTTGAAATCGTTTTTCATACCTCGGCTTGCATTTATCAGTATAACGATTTGCTCTAAATTCAGAGTGTTGCTTTCCTTTATCAATCTTGTATGATAAGCATTTTTCGCCACATTTTTAGGCAACGGGATGTTCGCCGCAGGGCTTTCGGAAATCAGCCCTTTGTTTACTGCATATCTCATAGATGTGTTCATTATATTTTTGACGATTTGTGCCATCCTGTGCGACTTTTCCGCAATAGCAATATACATATTTTTTATGTGTACTCGCATAAGGTCTGTCAAGTACATTTTGCCTAAAATCGGCAGAATATGATTTTTTATTGCATTTTTATAGGAAGAATAGGTGTTGGCTGTTGTCCTAGGCTTTATATCCGTTTCAAGCCATTCCGTTAGGAAGCTTGATACCGATTGCTTTTTCGGAACGATAAATGTCTTCGTAACAAGCTGTGCGATTATCTTTTCTTTTTCGCTGTTTGCGTCTTTTTTAGAGTCAAAGCCTGAAAACTGCCGTATTTCTTCTGTCCCATCATCAAAACGCAACAACACTCGAAAACCATACTTGTTTTTAACCTTTATTATATTATAGACCTTATGTTCGGCTATGTTTTTCATCTCCATCAGTCAGTTTCCTCCTCGGGAATAAATGTATTATCCATGAACGCTTTAATGTTATTGCTTTCATCGGATATGTCGCAATAGTATTCAAAGGTCGTGTTTATTGAACTATGCCCCAATAATGCAGATATTTTGGATAAACTCGCCCCATTTTCAATCAGTATAGTAGCATACATATGTCGCAACCCATGAACTGTTATCGAAGGAAGAGCGGATTTTTTGCAGAGTTTATTCAACGCAATATTAAAAGCACTCATACTGTGCGGATTTCCGTTTTCCTGGCAGCTTATATAATCAAAATCATTATATTTGTCCTTAAACTTCGCCTTGTTATTTTCTATCCGTTCTTTTCGGTATTTCAGCTCGTCGATGATCACTTTCGGGACTCGTAGCTTACGAAGACTGTTAGGAGTTTTCGGAGGTCTTTCGGTCAATTCGTATTTCAAGATTTTACTTCCGCTGCCGGAAGGAATTATCGGATTTGCGGTAAGCTGACGTTTGATTGTAACTGTTTCATCTTCTAAATTAAAATCCTCGAACTTTAATCCTAAAATTTCACCTTTTCTAAGTCCGCAAAACAGCGCCAGCAAAATTTCCAAATACCATGAATTCTCTTTGGCATACTGTAGGAATTGCTTAACCTGCGCCTTGTTATATATAGTGATATTCGGCTTGTTTCGCTTATAAGGTTTTGTTGAGGGCATCGGATTAGATTTAATATATCCCTCTACAAGCGCATGATTAAAAGCAATACTTAATACTTCGCGGCATTTGTTGCCGGCTGTCGGCGAACTAAGGGAGCACTGACGCAGTAGAGCGTCCAGATAATCAACATTTACAAGCGTAAGCTTTATCTCATTTTGAATGTTTGGCAGAATAATATCATATATCATATGCGCCATAACCATTCTTGTTGTGTTTTGAACGTTCGGAGAAAACTCATCTTCAAACCAAACTTTTAGATAATCGCCAAGAGTAATCGTACCGAAGTTTTTAACTTCTCTTGACATTCGGCTTTTCTCAAATGCTTCAAGGCATTTCCAGTAGTTTTCCTCAGCTTCTTTTTGCGAGGCAAATCCGCCTTTCTTGCCATATTTTATTTTACCTGTATCATCAAGCGTTTTTGTCCGGTGATACCATGAACCGCGTTCAAAAAAAGCCACGCTGTGCTTCTTGGGTTTACGATTGGAAATGCTTTCTTTAAGTTTGTAATTCTCATAAGACTTCATATATCTTCACCTCTTCCGTTTAACCAATTGTCAAAAGATACTTTCGGTACTCGAATCGCTTTTCCAAATTTCAGCACCCTAAAAGGTTTTCGTTCCTTATATACTTTGTCAAGAAAAGAATAGGTGCTGTTTCTTCCGAGTGACAACATCATTTGAATATCTTCGACATTATAGACCATTTTTTCGGTTTCACTATTTAACGAAGCCTCTTCGTTGAGCACATTCATCTTATTACACCCCACCCTTTTCTTCAATTATGTGATTTTTTAATTCGCACACTTGACAAATCATTTTCTTCTATCTCATAATCATAACCAAGCCGAACCTGACAATAACAACAGGGTTCTTTTGTAATTTGAGAATAGTTGGCTCGCCGAACTTTTATATGAGATTTATTGCTAAAATCGCTTAAACATTTATAACATAGCGTCAACATCATATTGATTTTTCATTCCTTTCAACAGTTCTCTATATAACGTCAAAAATTCCGTGTTTTATGCATAGTTTTCTGATAATTTTCTTGATTTTATTATCGGCACCGGATATTGAACGTGAAATTGTACTCTGACAGACTCCTTATCTGAATGGATTTCAGAGTTTTACCGGAACCCGACCGATAGTTGCGGTAATATTTCAGCGCAATATGGTCGGGACTTCTTTCGGCAAGACGGGAGAACAGTCGGTCAAGCGGCGACATGAATCCATCGTCATCCTCCTTAACTTCACCGGAGCGTATCATCTCCATAACCATCGGAAAATTTTGCTCTTCGGGCGGCGCTTCGTAGTGCAAATAGAAAACAAGTGCCAACAGCAGCATCATTGCCGCTTGATCCCAAAACGGATCCTGGCTCTGACTGCCTTTTGGCGTGGTGTTCTTAAAAATGTTAGTGACAAGCTTTTGAATATCATTATCCGAATGAAGATAAACAAACGGGTTATAGCAATAGCTCTTATCCATATTGATAAGATCAAGAACTTTGATGTCATAGCCTTTTGCTTTCAAGAGACTTCCTGTGTCCCGCACATTCTCTCCCTTCGGATCGAGAATGACAAAGCTTGTATTCGCCTGCATAATGTTCGGCTTTGCATAGAACCTTGTTTTGCCGGCACCTGAACCGCCGCATACAAGTACATTCAAATTTCGGCGGTGCTTATGACCGTCAAGACCGATTTTCGTTTTCTGCGTCAGAATCTTGTTTTCTTCGGGCTTTGCTTTATTCTCATACTTTTTGTTTACCTGTCCGGCATTGCCCCAATGTGCCGAACCGTGTTCTTCACGGCGGCGATAATTTCTTGCGGTGGATACATAAACGATAATACCGATAACATAGTCGCATAGAAAAACGAGGACAGTTTTTAAGCTGTCCTCGCACCATACAATATGAAACGGATTACCGAATACTGCCGCAAGATTTGTGATGAGGTTTGGAAGTCCCAAATCGATGGCAGGAGCTACAAGAAGTCCGAGCCATACGGTCGGGAGCAAACCTAACAGATAGAGAATAATATTTGCCCGGGAGAATTTATCTTCCCGCACGGTCTGCCTTTCGTTTTTCTTTAACTTTCGGGGCCCCCGCAAAGTCATCAGACTTTGCGGGGAGAGGAGGAGCGACGGAACGGGGTGCCTTTTGCCCGTTTTCGGGCGAAAGCAAAGAGTGAAGTCCGCGACGACGAGGGGCATCAATGGCTTTTATGAGCAAATCGTCAATATCTTCGGTAGGCTTACCTTCCTCCATATATTCCGTTCTTGCTTTATTGATACAGCCAACAAGCAAACGGTGCTCAAAATCGTCCATCGTCATAATTCGCTTTGCTTCTGTCATAGCGAATTCCTCCTTTATCTTGCACCGTCATCTCTGGAACGCTTAGCCTTCTGCTGTTCCTCCATAATACGGTTCATATCCTGAGATAACTCATTGGCAGAATCACGAATCTTGTCAAGCTGACCGCGAATTGCTTTCGGCTCTGCATCCTTGAACATTTCGGGAACCTTTTCAAAGTCAAAGTCGCCGGTGTCAAAACCGTTACGCTCGCAAAGCACATAGGTTGCACAATAAGCAGTGAACACGCAGTCCTCTCGGGCAACACCGTTCTTTGCAAAGTTGGCAATGACGATTTCCTGCGAAAGACTTCTGAAAATATCCTCACCGTCAAGTCCCTGACGGATATAGATAGCGTCGTCCTTGGGCACATATCTTGCACACACATTGCCGTCAAGCTCGTTCGTCATGCGAATATCGCAAGGGGAAGAAGAAATCAAAGCCTTTAACACTCGGCGTTCATCCGGCGTTCTGCGGGAATAGCTTCGCTCACTGTTGGTCTGTGAAATGTCAAATACCTTTTTCACATTGATAGAAAATCCGGTTGAGCCGTCCTCACGGGTAAACTCATTGCCGGGTTCAAGCAAGGTAATGCCACGCTCGCCTTTCTGAACAAACACGCCTTTTTCTTTCCATGTTTCAAAGTCGGCAAGATAGGTTGCTTCGTTATTCTGATACGAAATGAGCAAGGCATTGCTGACAGAGTATTTTCCGAATCTGCTTTGGATGAGCAGATAGTCGCGGAAGGTTTCGGGATTAGCGACCGCCTCCTCGGTAGCAGCATCGAGCATTTCAAATGCTTCGGCGCGTTCCTGCTGTTTCTTTGCGGCCCATTCCTCTTTGTTAAACGGGCGCTCGGTTTTGGACTCCTTTTTCTTACCCTTTGCGGTAAAAAGTTCATCAAAATTATTCATACATCATCTCTCCTTAGATTTTTTCTTTTTTGGCGGAGCTTTGTGCTCTGCGGTTTTGTTCGGGCTGTTTTTGGATTTGCCTTTCGTTTTTTTCTCTCTGTCCATTTCCTCGCGGATTTCCTTTAGTTCCTTCCGCACAGACGGACGGCGTTCCGCTAATGTGCGTTCATCCGCCGAACGGTCCTTTGAATCTGGACTGTTCTTTGAAGAAGGCACGGACTGACTTTGTTTCGCAGTCCGTGCCTCTGTGGGGTTTACGGTATGCGGTTCCTCCTTTGTGGGGTTGGGTTTTGCCATAACCTCGTCAAGAAACTTTTCCGCTTCACCCTTTTCCTTTGAAGCACGCTCGGGAGCGTCCTTCTCTTTTGCTTTTTCCGGATATACATCGGCGACATTTTCGGGGACAAGACCCAACTTTTCAAAAATGCGGTCTATTTTTGCTTTGTCCTCCGCTTTAACCATAACCTCAGTTAATCCGTCGTTTTTATTTCTGTCCTTAAGCACAGTATAGAGCATACCGTATTTCTTTGCCTGCTCGCAGAACCTTTTCAGGTTTGCATCCGACACCTGATAAATGTCCAGTTTCTTGCCGGATTTTACGAGGTTGGAAAGCCGCATTTGACCTTTGGTTTTCTTGGATTGCTTGGACAAATCCTTGAGGGCTTTGAAAAGAAGCTTCGCAACTTCTTTTGCTCCGGAGCCTGTAATTTTTAATGCGGCTTCGGCTCCGTTAAGTGACATTCTCACTACTTGATCTGCCGCTTCTGCTGATGTGTTCATTCTTCAACCTATCCTTTCCTCTGAATTTTTCGCTTTCGATACGGGTCAGCTTTTCCCGCACCGAGTCCATGCGCTCTAAAACACCGTCGCAAGCGCCTATCTCACGGCGTAGCTTTTTGAGCTGCCTTGTGTAAATGTCAATGTTGTACTTTGTCTTGCTTATCATGGCTTCGTCGCCGGCACGAATAGCCCGCTTTAAGGCATTTCTCATATCCTGCCTGAGTTTTATTACTTCCGGGATTTGTGCCGTCGCTTCCGCACGAAAGCTGAGCAACTGTTCGCGGTTTTCAATTTTATGCTCGGTAAGCATCAAAAGCTGGTCGGAATAGCTTCGCATTTTGCCCTGATCCTCACGAACAAGAAAGCACATCTTTTTATTCGTCTGCGGTCTTTCTGTCGTGATTCTCAGAGCCGTAACAAAGCAATGGTAAACCGCCGTGTAATTCATAGACGCAACCGGTCGATCCTGTCCTTCAAAAATCTGCTGCGGAGACTCCTGCGGCGGGACTTCGGGGAACTCGGGATAATCGTTATACCGTATGCGTTCGATGATTTCTTCGGGGGAATAACCGGGACCGAGAGAACTAAAACGCACAAAGCGTTCTCCGCCGACGTGCTTAATTTTCGGATACTTGCCGCTTTGGTCGATGATAAAGCCCATCTGATCCATAGCGTCAAGAAATTCAAGCCTACTACCGGAGCCACTGACAGCAATATCGATTGCTTCACGAATCGTTCCCCGTACAGTCGGTCTGCCTTCAAATTCCGCTCGCCATTCGGCATAGCTTTTGCCTTTTGCTTTCGGATTCCTGATAACAGAAAGACCGTACTCCTTGCAGAGCCGGTCGCTGACTTCTCTCATATTGTAGTAATCCTGTTTTGTACGATGATATTTCTTTCCATCTACATACGAAACTGTGTTAATAACAAAATGATTGTGGATATGAGAGTCCTTATCCAAGTGCGTGGTGATAAGAACCTGATACCGGTCGCCCCACAATTCTTTGGCAAGAGCTTTTCCGATTTCGTGTGCCTTATCCGGTGTAACTTCACCTTCGGCAAATGACTGATACCCATGATAGGCGATTACACCGTCCGTCTTTTCAAACTTTCGTTTCACCGCCATCATATCTTGAACCGCTGTGTCCTTATGGCATTTGATTCCGTAAACGAGAGATTTAAGATTTGTCGCCTCATCCCGTTCAACATAAGAGACGATTCCGCCAAGTGTGTTTTCTGCACTCACTTTTTCAGCGCCGGTTTGAAAAGACACCGACTCGGTTGTTTTCTCAGGATTCATTGCATACATAACGACCTTGCCGATATATCCCTTAACCCGCCAAAGGGAAGTTACTGCCATTAGCTATACACCGCCCGCATCAGTTCAGCGATTACTCTTTCAAGCTTATCTATTTCTTTTCGATACTGAACCTTATCTACAAAGCCGCGCGTGTTTGCTTTGGCGGCAATCTGATTGATATTGTCTCCGATTTTTTCAAGCGACTTTATTGTGGTATGAAAGTCAATAGACGGCTGTTCTTTGATGGGCGTGTTTTTAAGGAGTGCAAGCAAATATGCCTGTCTTGTTAGACCAACCTTTTTTGCTTGTCGCCTTAAATATAAATCTTCTTCATCGGACAGATGAAGATGAATTTCATTGTTTCTTTTTCTCAAATTACCACCTCATTTTCGGGGTTTTAGGGGCGGCAGCCCTTAACAAGCTGCCGATGTGGGGACACAAAGGCGATGCTTGCTAAGACAATGCCGCACTCTAACCCCGCTATTTATTTCATCTTTCCTCACGGATGTCTTTGTTCTTTACCGGCTGAGAAACAGCACGTTCATAATCGTCCCTTTTCATATAGCAACGGTCGATTTTCCAAGCGTTTTCTCCACGCATATATCCCTCAAGACGGACACATTGATCGGTTCCGTCAAGGCAAGAACCGTAGATAGAATAGCCACCGGCTCCGCTGATAAAAGCCTTGTTGTAGCTTGACACCACATAGGTCCGGGACTGCTCGGAATATGGCTTATCAAAGCTATCGGGGGAGAATACGATATATCCGCAAACGGGTTCCTTATGCTTATCGTTGATGTGATGGAATACATCGGACATCTCACGGTAGCTGAGGTCAATTACCGACTCTGCCGATTCAAACTCCACGCCTTCAAAGCATTCCGCGTCAAGGATATATTCGCCTTTGTACCAACCGTCGCTGACTAACTGCTCTGCTTCTTCCAGACTGTCCGCTTCGACCGTAACCTTCATTTTGAGTGTTTCGACAATCGTTACATCAAATTCCTTCGGCATTTATCTCGCCTCATTTCTTTCCGGTTTGTACTTTATTGCTGTAATTTCACCGTTTATTCTGCAAAATTGTTCGGGATACTTAAACTGCTTAAGGAACCTCTGTTGCTGTTCTTCGCTGAGACTTCCGAAGCTCGGCTTACTGCAATCACAGATGAAAAAGGTGCCCGCCATAATATCCATAATCGTGCCGTCCTCGTTGTAGATAGCACGGTTCAGCGGCTTCCCGCAAATCTTACCCTCATCATTGCATACGATACAGACTTGTTCCTCATAAGGGTAAAAGGGTTCGATATTGCCATCTACAGCCGCCTGTAATTCGGAAAGACTTGTCCCGATTTGAGCGATACGGGCAAGCTTGCCCGGCTCGACGAGTACAACCGTAATTTTGTTGTCCATATTCTTCTCAGATTTTTCCGGTTCAAAGTCAATCTTCTTAAAGCCGATACTGTCGCAGAAGTAATAGCCCTTTTCTACCGAATCGGACTCCGCTATTTTCACAATATCGGATACCGAAAGCGAATGTCCCTTAAATCCGGGCGGACTGTCAATGTTGAATTTCTCATAGACCTCCTCCAGACCCTTACAGGCAACCTCACCGTCAAATACGCAGTCGTATATACTGCTCCGTATTCCGCCTCCGGTTCGTCTTATTGTGTTTTCATAATTGGTAAAGCTGTAGCTGCCGTTATCTCTGTCCATATTAATTTGATAGATTTTAATTTTCATCGCACCTGCTCCTTTCGTTTTTCTTTTCGTATTTCGTTTTTCAGATAATCATTGAAGTCTTTGCCGCTTTGCGGCGGCTGGTCAATGACGGTGTATTGTGAGGACAACGCCTCGGTGATCTGCTTTGTTGCCATTCTGCCGACCTCATCGTTATCCAAATGAAGATAGACGGCTTTTGTACCGATATGGCGTTCAAAATAGGTTCTCAGCGCTAACGGAATATCCTGCTTTTTATCCGTTTTATACACGCCTGCAAGGGACAGCAGATCATCTCTGCGCCAGTTCCGCTTGACTTTTATTTCAAGGCTTGCGTAGCTGAGTAAGTCGATAGCCGACTCAAACAAATGCACCGTCACAGTGTCGCTTTTAGCCGGAATGAAGAAAGAGAAGCGTTTGTCGCTCCCCGTTAAATCCCTTTTGAAATCTGATACCGTACTGCGTACCGCACCGTATTTCGGCGTATTGCCGTCGTACCCCAAGAACACGCAATTATGATACTTTGCGTCTTCATAGAGCATTTTGTTTTCATGGCAATACTCGATAACCGTATCCGATATACCTCTGCCTTTGAGGTAACGGCGAACCTCACAAATATCTGTATTGTATTCGGGAAGTTCAATCTTTTTCGACTCAATCGGCTTTTCGATTCCGGTGTAGACCGGTGGCAGCACCGCCGCATAGCCCGTAATGATTTCCACCGCCTTAACAAAAGAAATGCCCTTGACTTTTATGAGGTAGTCAAGAGCTGTTTTACCGCCTATATGCCGAGAAAACCAATGCCATTTGCCGTTTGATATTTTAAGCGAATCGTGCTCCTTGGTACACCAAGTATCGTGTGAAATCTTTTTGAGATTGCCCGGCTCATAGCTTTTCAAATAGGTCAAGAGATCCATCTGCTTTGCCTTTTCAATTTGTTCGGGAGTTACCCACATAAGTCACCTCATTCGTCATAAGCGTATTCTCCTTTCTTCAAAATACATCTTGCAATTCGTAAATAGACCATTTCAGGACATTCTTCCGGCAACACGATTTCATCGTAATGACGGTAGCCGTGCTCAACTACATAGTTCCAAATATCTGTATCGCTGTCGGAATCGCCGATATATTCGTCTTTGTCCTCATAGAGTGCTTCGATAATATCTACATTATCAAGCAACCCAACGGCAGCACGAATAGGCATATCGTTGTTTTGAAATACCGACAAAACTCGCTTTGCAAAGTAGAGTTTTTCAAATTCTTCATCAAGCTCGTCGCAGTCGTAAATCATATCGTCAAGCTCGTCATCAATGATTTTATATATTAGGTCGTTAATACGCATTTCAGTAGTGATTTCATTCACCTTTTTGACACCGTTTTTCAAATCCTTTCACCTCGATTCTTTTTTGGTTTGCCCGTCCAAGCAGGGGGACAGGTATGTAAATGGGCATAAAAATAGCCGGACAGTTTTAATTCCTATCCGGCGTGAGTACAAGTATTCAGTTGTTTTCAAAATGTGCCGCATCACCGGCAATGATTTCAGCAAGTGTTCTCGGTGTGTAGTCCATATACGGCATCATACACCCGACATTGATAAAGTTACCGCTTGGTGTACCGTATCCGGTAGCATTTGCCTTGATTGCTTTACGCATCTCGGTCAAATACGCATATTCCTTTGTTCGGTGAACATGACCGTAGAGCATATATGCTGTGTCGGAAAAACCCGCACGGAAGAACGGAATGGGGTAATGGCACATTACAATGTGCTTGCCATCCTCCTTGATTTCCTTTAGGTTCGTTATGTCCTGAAACATATTTCGTACTGTTCTGCTGAACTCTCTCGGATCGTGATTGCCGCGAATCAGCACCTTATTTCCGGCAAGCGGACCGACGAAGTACGGCCATTCACTTTCCTTTGCCCAAATGAAGTCGCCGAGAATATATACGGTATCGTCAGTCTTAACACGGCTGTTCCAGTTTTCGATAATTGCGTTATTCATTTCATTAACATCTGCGAACGGTCTGTTGTCAAACTTAATCGCATTGGCGTGACCGATATGCAGGTCGGATATATAGTAGTTCATATTCTTCCTTTCCGCTACGCCCGTAGCTTTTTCTTGATTTTTATCAGCTTGCAGAGCAGTTCGTCAACATCCTCGGTAGGCTTACGCTCATCGATATATGCGTTTCTCGCTTTCATTACCAAGCCGATATATGCGTTTATTTCACTGCGATTTATGGTAAGATACCGTTTTACATCTTTGAATTTCATAAGAAAAGCCTCCGTATTCTTGTTATCTAAAACAATTATACGGAGGTATCTGTGTTTTGTAAAATGTGCGATTGGAAGATAACCGTATTGAAACCTTACAGTTCTTCCTTAATATCTCTAATAAGACATTCGAGAATATCTTTGCATTTTCCACAGCCTTTACCTGCACCGGTCACATCCATAACCTGTTGCAAAGTATCTGCTCCGTTCCGCACGGCATCCTCAATCATACCGTATGTGACATTTTTGCAATGACATGCTTCTTTACTGCGATTCACAACTTCGTCCCCCTACAAATTAGTGATTTATTATTTTAATTATACCACATTATTGTTAAATAATCTACCGTTATGTATCGGGCGGCAGGATTGCTCCCGCCGCCGCAATACACTACCTCGCATCACGGCTGTCTGCTCGGTCCGGTTCTTCTGCTTCTTCACTGCGTTCGGCAACGAAAATTGTTTTTTACGTATCTATTTGATATACAAATATGTGTTCTTAAAATGCGGCAAAAAACATATAAGGTGGTATTTTTAAAATTCCGTCTGCTACTGAAAGGTTTTTCGGATGAATGATAAATGATTCGCTTATTCTGTTACGGTAAACCCTCCCAAACTCATCAAGTGAAGTTGCAGAATAGTTTTTCGAAGATTTAACCTCTATCGGAATTATTCTGAAATTAAGCTTGCTGTCATTTGAAAGCATAAAATCAATTTCTATATCATTCCTGTGCTTTTCTTCATTGTACCTTGTATAGAAAAATAGTTTTTTGCCTTTGGCAGTTATCATTTGTGCAATAGCGTTTTCATATATCATTCCTTGGTTTATTGAAAGCTTACCGTCCATGATCTGTTTATATAAATTGGTTTTCGCGAGCTCGTTCTCACTAAACGCAAGGCTGACAAGAAGCCCTGTATCGCCGAGATAACATTTTACTGCCGATTCATTTTTATTTAATGCAAAGCCGACATTCGGATCGTTGCATTTATAACAAAGATTGCAGATCATTGAATCGTCAAGCCAAAAAAGCGGTTCATCATATTTATCAAAGGTGGCATTAGAATCAATATTACTCAGTACGATTTTCTTTTCATGAGTAGACAGGTATGCCGGAATATTTTCAAATATAGCCGACACCTTAGAATTATATCTTCTTGCCGCTTTTTTAATATCGTCGCGGTATAGTCCGAGTATATCCCTTTTTTCGGTATCCGCTGCGGCAAAGTCACGACTTCCGTTTTTATAAGCCAAAACAGCCTGCGGCATACCGCCGACAAGGATATATTCTTTAAAAAGCCGTAGTGCTTTATTGTGCATGGACCTTTCAAGCGGTTCTCTTTTTTTGAAACACTCAGCTATATAATCGAGCAAAATGTCTTCACCGAGAAAAGAGGAGAACTCCACAAAATCAAGCGGATACATTTTAATTTTTCTCTCTTCCGAGGGAATTGTAATACTTTCAACATTTTCCTTTATGGAAATCAGCGAACCTGTTTCAAGATAATCGTAACGACCGTCTGCCACAAGATATTTTATAGCTTCTCTTGCCTTGGGGAATTTTTGAATTTCATCAAATATTATAAGACTTTCACGCTGATACAGCCTTGTATTGTATTCAAGCGACAGCGACTGAAAAAATATATCCAGTTCTGTAAGATCGTCAAAAAGAGACTTTACTTTTTTTGACGCCTTATTGAAATCTATGAGAATATATGACCTATATTCGTTTTTTCCAAATTCTTCGGCAACTGTTGACTTTCCGATTCGCCTTGCACCTTCAATCATAAGCGCTTTCGTCCCGTTTGCGGATTTTTTCCATTCACACAGATCTTTATATATTTTTCGCTTAATTTCCATTTAAGAATACCGCCTTTCATAATACGCTGTTTGTATTATACCATAATTGCCAACAGTACGCAAGATATAAATGTAAAAAAAGATAAGCAATACGCAAGATTCTAAATATATTATATCCTACCGTTCTGATTTTATTTATGAATCTGTGTTTTTGAAATTTCGGCGCTATGTAACAGGCGGCAAAATTACTCCTGCCGCCCCAATACATTACCTCGCATCACGGCTGTCTGCTCGGTCCGGTTCTTCTGATTCTTCACTGCGTTCGCCGTCAACGATTTCATTGTCCTTCTTATCCATATCGAGTAGCGTGTTCAGTTCTGCAAGACGAGCGGACTTTGTTTTAAGTTCCTCCTCATGCGGATAGGGCTTTTGGGACTCCACCTTTGCATTTTCAAGCTGCACCTTGGTATCTTCAAGCTGCTCCTTGCAGGCGATCTGTCGCTCGGGCATTGCGCCGATCGCATTGTCCAGTCGCAGAATATTACCGAAAATATCCGTACCGAGAACAACGGTGTGCCGCAGCTCACCGATAAGAACTATCCTGTATTCTTTGCTGAAGGTGTCAAAGGACAGCTCCATTTCAAAGCCGCGATAACAGCCGATCCTAATCGGGTCGGGATTGGTCATAGATTTGCAAGCGGCAATAATTGCTTCGCCGGCTTCTTTTTTATCGGTGCAATTCACGCCCTTTATAACCATACCGCAAAAGCTGTCTTTATCTCCGACCGGGTGACTTTCGGAAGTGGCGATATCCTTTTCGTAGCCCTTGATGCGTTCTTCCAAAGCCGCAATTTTCTGTGGGAACTCCTTATGGATTTTATCCTCTAACGAATAAATCTGACTGAGGTGGTTGGCTTTGAGAAGTTTAAGCCTGGATACATCAATATCCAAGTCCATCTTTTCCTTGATATACGGGTTACCCGTACAAAGTGCCTTTATTTCGGCATAGGAGAGAGCCTGTTCGTCCACATCCTCCGCAGAGCGCACAGGACTTTTTGAGGTCATAATCTGCCCGATAAACTTCTGCTTGCTTTCAACAAGCTGATACAGATAGCTGTCAAAGGTATTTTCGGTAACATAGGTGAATATCTCGACTTCGGGATTATCGTTGCCTTGTCGGATAATTCGTCCCTCACGCTGCTGCAAATCCGACGGTCTCCAAGGGCAGTCAAGGTGGTGCAGTGCAATCAGTTTTTTCTGCACATTTGTGCCTGCACCCATTTTTTGAGTGGAACCGATCAGCACTCTGACCTGACCGCTTCGCACCTTGCCGAAAAGTTCTTTCTTCTGCATTTCGGTGTTTGCTGAATGGATATAGGCGATTTCTTCCTTGGGTACTCCTCTTGCAATAAGTTTATCTCGCAAATCATCGTATACATTAAAACTACCGTCGCCGTGCGGCGTGGATAGGTCACAGAACACCATCTGTGTAGAACGCTCATCCGCCGTTTTCTGCCAGATCTGCCGTCGTCCTTTTTGCGTACCATAGCCGGTGTGATTACACCTCGGTCTCTGATACTTTCCATCAGGTTTTGCATATCCTCATCATCAAGGACGCGGTATGGA
>JAXJVI010000043.1:0-6161 GCA_036308615.1 Acutalibacteraceae bacterium
ATATAATGGACGAAAACATTATATTTGCAAACACCCTTGACGATAAGGAAGAGGTTGCGGGTCAGTTTGAAAAGTACGACCTTATGGCTCTGCCTGTTGTCGATAAGGAAAACCGACTTGTCGGAATAGTAACGGTTGACGACGCTATTGATGTAATTCAAGAAGAGGCAACCGAAGATATCGAGAAGATGGCGGCTATTTTGCCGTCGGATAAAACTTATTTCAGAACCGGTGTGTTCGCCACCTTCAAATCGCGTATTCCGTGGCTTATGCTGCTTATGATTTCGGCGACCTTCACAGGCGCTATTATTTCAAGCTTTGAAGAGAAGCTGACTGTTTTTCCTGCGCTTATCGCCTTTATACCCATGCTTATGGATACGGGCGGAAATTCGGGCAGTCAGTCTTCGGTTACGATTATCCGCGGTATTTCGCTTGGAGACATCGAATTCCGCGACATTTTCAGGGTTATTTGGAAAGAGGTCAGGGTTGCGCTTTGCTGCAGCACCGCGCTTGCGGCGGTAAATTTTGTTAAGCTGTGGCTTGTGGATTACCTTCTTTTGCACACCTTTGACCCGGGCAAGCAAATTCCCGAAATAATGGTTGTTTGCATAACCCTTTTCTTTACGGTTGTTGTCGCGAAGTTTATCGGCTGTGTTTTGCCGATACTGGCAAAGAAAATCGGCTTTGACCCCGCGGTTATGGCAAGCCCCTTTATCACAACCCTTGTTGACGCGATTTCGCTGTTTATTTATTTCAGAATTGCAATTTTGCTTTTGGGTATTTAGAATTTTGAAAAAAATTTTAAAAAAGTAAAATTAGTACTTGATTTTATATTTAAAATGTGATATTATACTATGGCGGTCAAAAATAGACCGCAATGCGCTGATAGCTCAGCTGGATAGAGCGTCTGGCTACGGACCAGAAGGTCGGGAGTTCGAATCTTCTTCAGCGCGCCAAAAAATCTCGTTCTCCGGAACGAGATTTTTTTATCCATTGCGAAAGCAAATGATTATATACAAAACTAAAGTTTTGATGATATGCAACACTTCGTGTTGATGATATACAATTCCTTACGGATTTGATAAAGAACCGAATTAAACCAAAAAACAAGAGTTTTTAAACAGTTCTTTTTTGGATGCCTAACACAACCGAGTGCCTTGACACGCGAACACGCAGTAGGGGTACTTTTCATTTTTGCTTTATTGACTTTTTCCTCTTAAAATAGTATTATAATAATAATTAATTATTATGGGGAAAAGTATGAATTTTATTGAGCTTAGAAAACAGGTTATAAAGAAATATTTTGACAGAATGAACGATAAGCAGTTCGAGGCGGTCACAACCGTCAAAGGGCCGCTTCTTATATTGGCGGGCGCGGGGAGCGGAAAAACCACCGTGCTTGTAAACAGAATTGCGAACATAGTAAAATTCGGGGACGCTTATAACAGTACATATGCGCCTGAGGTTACGGATGAAATGCTTAAGAGCGGCGAGGATTATTTAAACGGCGTTACCGATTTTGTGCCTGATAATTATTTTGCCGTTGCCCCCGCGAAGCCGTGGCAGATACTCGCGATAACCTTTACTAACAAGGCGGCGGGCGAGCTTAAGGAGCGTATAGGCTTAAAGCTTACAGACGGCGCGGAGGATATTTGGGCGGGCACATTCCACTCGGTATGCGGTAAAATTTTAAGAAGATATGCCGAGCTTATCGGTCACACCTCTCATTTTACGGTTTATGACACAGACGACCAGCGCCGACTTATGAAAGAAATAATGAAGTCGAACAATATAGACGAGAAAATACTCCCCCACAAGAGCGTGCTTTCGGCTATTTCGCAGGCTAAGGACAAGCTGATTACTCCCGCGGAATTTAAAGAGTCCGCCGGCTCGGATTTTAGAAAACAGACCATAGCGGAGCTTTATAGAATTTACCAGAAACGCCTTCATGAGGCCGACGCCATGGATTTTGACGATATGATTGTCAAAACGGTTGATTTACTTCAAAACAACGAGGATGTGCTCGAATACTATACAAACAAATTTAAGTATGTTATGGTGGACGAGTATCAGGATACAAACTACGCGCAGTATGCTTTGGTCAGCCTTTTAGCTTCGGGAAATAACAATTTGTGCGTTGTGGGCGATGATGACCAGAGTATCTACCGCTTTAGAGGCGCTACTATTGAGAATATCCTAAATTTCGAGGACGAATACCGAAATGCCCGCACTATACGCCTTGAGCAGAACTACCGCTCCACCTCTAATATTCTGAATGCCGCGAACGCGGTTATTAAAAACAACCGCGGCAGAAAGGGTAAAAATCTTTGGACCGACAAACAGGACGGGGATAAAATAACCGTTTTCACCGCCGATGACGAGCGGGGAGAGGCGCGGTATGTAGCCGACTCTATTCTTGAAGATGTAAAGCGGGGTATGAAATTTTCCGACCACGCCATACTTTACCGAATGAACGCCCAGTCAAACGCCTTTGAAAATGTTTTTGCAAGAAGCGGTATTTCATATAAGATTGTAGGCGGCTTTAGGTTCTATGAGCGTAAGGAAATTAAGGATGTAATCGCTTATTTACAGCTTATAAACAACAACAGCGACGATTTGCGGCTGCGCCGTGTTATAAACGAGCCTAAGCGCGGAATAGGCGATACTACGGTAAACAACGCCGCGCAGATTGCGGCGGAGCTTGGCATTTCGCTTTATGAGGTCTTTAAAAACGCTGATGAGTATGCCGCTTTAAGCCGTGCGGCTTTAAAGCTTAAAGGCTTTTGCGATGTGATAGACGAGCTGACCGAAACCGCTGAGTATGTATCGATTTCCGAGCTTTTCGAGCTTATGCTTGATAATACAGGCTACCGTGAAGCCTTGGAGCTTGGCGGTGAAGAGGGGCAGGA
Source organism: Acutalibacteraceae bacterium (assembly GCA_036308615.1). Classification (GTDB taxonomy): domain Bacteria; phylum Bacillota; class Clostridia; order Oscillospirales; family Acutalibacteraceae; genus UBA737. Next base: position 2,910 of record JAXJVI010000043.1, read on the forward strand.
GAGGCTCGAAAATGTAAAGGAGCTTGCGACCAATATCGCCCAGTATGAGGAGGAAACGCCGGAGCCCTCCCTTTCGGACTTTCTTGAGCAGATCGCCCTTATAAGCGACATAGACTCATATGATGACAGCGATGACAGGGTTGTGCTTATGACCGTGCATTCGGCTAAGGGACTGGAATTTGACAATGTTTACCTTGTGGGTATGGAGGAGGGGGTTTTCCCCGGAAATCAGTCGATTTACGCGGGCCCCGAGGAAATTGAGGAGGAGCGCAGGCTCGCTTATGTTGCCATAACAAGGGCGCGGAAAAGGCTTACCCTTACAAACGCCTACACCCGTATGATATTCGGTACAACAAACCGCAATATGCCCTCCCGCTTTTTAAAGGAAATTCCCGAGGAGCTTTGCGATTTAGGCGGAATAAGCCGTATTGTTACACCGGTAAAGACCGATTACGGTTATTCTCCGAAGCCGATAAGGAGTGCTCATACCGCACAGCCAAAAGCCGAATGCGCTTTCACCGCGGGGCAGAGGGTGCACCACAAAACCTTTGGTGACGGGCTTGTTATTTCTGTTACGCCTATGGGCGGGGACAGTATGCTTGAAATTGCCTTTGATACCGTGGGTACAAAAAAGCTTATGGCGGGATACGCTAAATTAACCGTTATTTAATAATTTCGAGATTAGTTTTTCAAATTTAAGGACTAAAATTAATACATATGATAATATGGAGGCCGATACTATGACAGCGGGTAATTCTGTTGTAAAGCTGACCGCAAAAACCGCACTTAAAAATAATTGGCTTAAATGTATTGCCGCGTCGCTTTCGCTGATTTTCAGCTGCTTGATAAGCTTAATTGCGGCGGATTATGCGTCGTATATTTCAAACGACGCGGTGGGATATATATTCCTCGCCGCGGTTGGGATTTTTCTTATTTTTCCGCTTTTCTTAGGGGTTGTAAGATTCTTTTGGCGTATGATTTTCGGCGCGGATGATATGCAGTTGGTTATTTTCCACTATTTTTCCGATAAAGAAAAGTACAAGCGTGCTCTGCGCCTGTCGGCTTCTCTTGCGATTCGCGCGGCGGGCTTTGCAGCGGTAATGTTTTTGCCGGCGATTGTGATTGATATTTTTTCGGGAGTTAAGGTTTATGATATGATGGATATTCCCATCCCCATCTGGACGGGGAATCTCTATTATCTTACGGTGTTTTTAAAAACGGTAGCGTCGGTGGTTCTGTTTTTTGTTATGTCGCGCTATTATTTAGCACCCATTCTTGTTGTCGCTGATGAGGATATGGATGTTGCGGAGGCTATGCATATGTCCTGCACCCTCTCAAGGGATACGGGGCTGGACTTTATTTACCTTATTTTCAGCTTTTTAGGCTGGTTGCTTGTTTCCGTACTTATTTTTCCGCTTGTTTTCACTCTGCCCTATTTTACGACCTCGATTTGTGTTCACGCGCGTTTCGCGGTGGCGGAATACAATAAAAAGGTGGAGAAAAATTCGGACAGCGGAATTCCGACATTTTCCGCGGAGATTTAGAATGAATGATTTGATTTTGGCGTCGGCGTCTCCCAGGAGAAAGGAGCTTTTAAGCCTTATAACCGAGGATTTTAAAATAATACCGTCGGGTGCTAAGGAAGCTGTACCGGACGGTATTCCGCCCGAAAAACAGCCCGAGTATTTGGCAAGGCTTAAGGCGGAAGATATTGCAAAAAAATATCCGCACGGTACTGTAATCGGTGCGGATACCTCTGTTATTGTAGATGAATGCGTTTTGGGAAAGCCGCGCGGCAGGGAACAGGCAAAAACAATGCTTAAAATGCTTGCGGGCAGAACGCACAAGGTTATAACGGGCTGTGCGGTGATAAAAAACGGCGAGTGCCGCTCCTTTTCCTCGGTGACAGAGGTTGAATTTTACCCGCTGACAGAAAAGGAAATTGAAGAATATATCGCCACGGGCGAGCCCTTCGATAAAGCGGGCGCCTACGGCATACAGGGCAAGGGCGGACTTCTTGTAAAGGCAATCCGCGGCGACTGGTACAATGTTGTGGGTCTGCCTGTGGCCAGGCTGGCAAGGATAGTGGATTTCAGATAGCGGGGTGATGTGGGCATCGCCCCGCTACAAGTATAAATTAAGCTTGTGTAATGGACGATGCCCACATCGTCCCGTAATAGTTGAGAAATTCTAAAAATTAATCACACCTAAATGCTCAAGCAGAATTTTAAGCCCTATCAGTATCAGTATTGCGCCGCCTGCGATTTCCGCCCGGCTTTTATACTTAAGACCGAATACATTTCCGATTTTAAGTCCTATGCAGGAGAGAACAAAGGTAATAATTCCTATAAACAGCACCGCGGCGAAAATATTTACATCGGGAAGCAGGGCAAAGGTGATACCCACTGCCAACGCGTCAATGCTTGTCGCAACGGCTAAAACCGCCATTGCGGAAGGTCGGAACGAGGAATTGACTGTTTCGCTTTCCTTAGAAAATCCCTCTTTAAGCATATTTCCGCCTATAAACGCCAAAAGGATAAAGGCTATCCAATGGTCGTAGCGGGTAATGTACTTTTCAAAGGACGAGCCTAAAAGATAGCCTATGGCGGGCATGAGCGCCTGAAAGCCGCCGAACCATGCCCCAACCGCGAGGTAGTGGCGAGGCTTAAGCCACCCCGTTGACAGTCCCTTGCATACCGATACCGCAAACGCGTCCATTGAAAGACCTACGGCAATTAAAAACAACTCCGTAATTCCCATTTTTACCTCCAAAATAAAAGCGGCTGTCGCATTAAAGACGATTTGTACAAATCAGCTCCTCCCCCCCCCTGATGAGGGTGACTTGAACTTAATGAGCCTATTTGATTTGTGCAATGTCACCTTGTTGCGACAGCCTTTGCGTTAGCTTTAACGCCGCTTATCTCCTCAAATTAACGAAATTTTACCATAACACATCCTATTTGTCAAGAAATTAAAAAATCAAAAAACAGGAAAGCTTGCGCCCTTATAAACAAAGAATTACCGACCGGGAAGAGTGGCAAGCTTTAGCAATTAGAATTAAACAATTCGGTGTGTTGAACGCTGCCCATTAATTGTTTACATTTTAAGCTTTTGGTGTTATAATATGTTGTAGTTCTTTATGGCTTTTTACGATGTGTTACGGAGTTTTATTTTTCTCTAAAATAATAAATTTGTGACCTAAATTCGTGTAATTCCATATAGGACACATTTTTTGAGTTATTTTAAAGAAAT
>JAXJVI010000044.1:0-7089 GCA_036308615.1 Acutalibacteraceae bacterium
AGCGTTTGCAACGCCGTGGGGAATGTGGTGGAAGGCACCAAGCTTATGAGCCATAGAGTGGCATACTCCGAGGAAGGCATTTGCGAACGCCATACCGGCCATAGTAGCGGCGTTAGCCATCTTCTCCCGGGCAACGGGATCGTTCGGGCCGTTATCGTAAGCCTCGGGGAGATATTTGAATATCATCTGGAGACTGCGAAGAGCCAGACCGTCGGTATAGTCGGTGGCGAGCATAGAAGCGTAAGCCTCAAGATTGTGGGTAACCGCGTCTATACCCGAAGCGGCGGTAAGTCCCTTAGGAGCGGACATATGCATATCAGCGTCAACGATAGCCATATTAGGCATAAGCTCGTAGTCTGCAAGGGGATATTTAATGCCTGTGTCGGCGTCTGTGATAACAGCAAAAGGAGTAACCTCAGAGCCTGTACCCGCGGAGGTCGGAACGGCGATAAAGTAAGCCTTTTCGCCCATCTTCGGGAAGGTGTAAATTCTCTTTCTTATATCGGAGAAGCGCATAGCCATATCCATAAAGTCGGCCTCGGGATGCTCATAAAGTACCCACATAATCTTAGCCGCGTCCATAGCAGAGCCGCCGCCGATAGCGATGATTACATCGGGAGCGAATGCACGCATCTGCTCGGTACCTGCCATAGCGCACTGGAGGGTCGGGTCGGGAGCAACATCGGCAAAGGTTGCATGTTCAATTCCCATTTCGTCAAGCTTGTTTGTAATCGGCATTGTATAGCCGTTGTTGAACAAGAAGCTGTCGGTAACAATAAATGCCTTTTTCTTGCCCATAACATTCTTAAGCTCGTCAAGGGCAACGGGCAGACAGCCCTTCTTAATATAAACCTTTTCAGGCGCTCTGAACCAAAGCATATTTTCTCTCCTCTCGGCAACCGTTTTAATATTGATTAAGTGCTTAACTCCTACATTTTCAGATACGGAGTTTCCGCCCCAAGAGCCGCAGCCCAAGGTGAGGGAGGGAGCTAACTTAAAGTTGTAAAGGTCGCCGATACCGCCCTGTGACGAGGGGGTGTTTACGAGGATACGGCAGGTCTTCATACGAGCCGCGAATTTGTCAAGCTTTTCTCTCTCGGTAACAGCGTTAAGGTAGATTGAAGAGGTGTGACCGTAGCCGCCGTCGGCGATAAGCTGTTCAGCCTTGTCGAACGCCTCGTCAATGTCCTTAGCCTTATACATAGCAAGTACGGGGGAGAGCTTTTCGTGAGCGAACTCTTCGGAAATATCAACGCTCTCAACCTCGCCGATAAGTATCTTGGTCTTCTCGGGAACCTCAACTCCTGCGAGAGCGGCGATGGTAACAGGCTTCTGACCTACTATCTTAGCGTTAAGCGCGCCGTTGATGATAATGGTCTTGCGTACCTTCTCGGTCTCCTCGGGATTTAAGAAGTAGCAGCCTCTGTCGGCAAATTCCTTCTTAACCTTCTTGTAAACCTTGTCAAGCACGATTACCGATTGCTCGGAAGCGCAGATCATACCGTTATCGAAGGTCTTTGAATGAATAATGGAGTTAACGGCGAGCAGAATGTCCGCTGTGTCGTCGATGATGGCGGGGGTGTTGCCTGCGCCAACGCCCAATGCAGGCTTACCGCTTGAATAAGCGGCTTTTACCATTCCGGGGCCGCCTGTAGCGAGGATTATGTCCGCCTCTTTCATAACGAGGTTTGTCATTTCGAGGGAGGGAACATCAATCCAGCTGATAATCTCCTCGGGAGCGCCCGCTTTAACAGCCGCCTCAAGCACTATCTTAGCGGCGGCGATTGTGGACTTCTTGGCTCTCGGATGGGGGCTGATAATTATACCGTTGCGAGTCTTAAGAGCAACGAGGGTTTTGAAAATAGCGGTGGAGGTGGGGTTGGTGGTAGGAATAACCGCCGCGATTACACCGATAGGCTCCGCTACCTTCTTTATACCGAATTCCTTGTCCTCTTCGATTACGCCGCAGGTCTTGGTGTTCTTGTAGGCATTGTAGATGTATTCCGCGGCATAGTGGTTTTTGATAACCTTATCCTCGACAATACCCATACCTGTTTCCTCAACCGCCGATTTAGCAAGAGGAATGCGCGCTTGGTTTGCGGCTGTAGCGGCAGCCTTGAAGATTGCGTCAACCTGTTCCTGGGTGTAGGTCGCAAACTTCTTTTGAGCCGCTCTGACCCTCGCGATTGCCGCTTCGAGGGTCTCGACGCTGTCTACTGTCGTGTAATTCTTTTCCATTATTCTATCTCCTTTTATAAAATACTTTTTAGTTGACCTTTAGGGGACGGCGCAAGGCTTAAATTATACCTTACACAATATCTCCTTTTTAACTTTGTTAATATTTTAACATACTTTTATGTATCCGTAAAATGCGATATTAATATAATGGTATATCAATTATGATATACCATTATTATATTATATTTTTTTGATATAATCAATACCTAATGCGTTTCTTTAATAAAAAATTATTTTTCTTGTAATACTATAATAAATATGTTATTATTCCAAAAAAGGAACATTAAGGAAATACAGATTATGAGTGAAAATATTTATGACATTATTATAATAGGCGGCGGATGTGCGGGGCTTACGGCGGCAGTCTACGCCCGCAGGGCGGGGAAGACCGTGCTTTTGCTTGAAAACAACAGCTTCGGCGGGCAGATTTCCCTTTCGGACGGGGTTGAAAATTTCCCCGGCTTTATGAATATAAGCGGCGCGGAGCTGTCGGACAGACTGCACACTCAGGCGGCGGCTTTAGGTACCGAGACCGTATTTGATACCGCGGTGGGTATTAAGGAGAATGGAGCATATAAAACCGTCGTCACCGAATACGGCGAGTACACGGGCAGGGCGGTAATAATCGCCGGCGGACTCAGGCACAGAAAAACGGGACTTGCCGAGGAAGATAAATTTATCGGCAAAGGTGTATCCTACTGCGCGGTATGCGACGGCGCGTTTTATAAAAATAAGAGGGTCGCCGTTCTGGGCGGCGGCAATACCGCTTTAGGTGACGCGGCGTTTCTTGCGGACATATGCGAAAGCGTGACCGTAATTCACCGCAGAGACGAGTTCCGCGCCGACAAAAGCACGGTTATGCGCCTTAAAGAAAAAAGCAATGTTAATTATGAGCTTAATTCCGTGCTTACAGCCATAAACGGCGAAAGCACAGTCAGCTCTGTCACGGTTGAAAATACCGAAACGGGGACAAAAAAGGAAATCCCCGTTTCGGGGCTCTTTGTCGCGATAGGACAGCTGCCGCAAAACGGGGCGTATAAAGATGTTGTAGAGCTGGACGAATACGGGTATATAAAGGCGGGGGAGGACTGCCGCACTTCAAGAGCGGGAATCTTCGCCGCGGGCGACTGCCGCACAAAGGAGCTTCGCCAGCTTGTGACCGCCGCAGCGGACGGCGCTATAGCCGCCACAAACGCCTGCAGCTACGCGGACGGGGTAGAATAATAAATTGTTTTTCTCATTATAGAAAAAACAGCAAACCGATAGACGGTTATCCACAAAGATAAAAGCTTAAAAGAATAAACCGTTTACTTTGGCGAGTGGCGGTTTATTTCTTTTTGCGTTGTAAAAAACACAGTATCCTAAAAGACGGATTAATTTAGCAAAATAAAAAAACAAGCTCGGAACAAGCAGTATAATAAAGCTTATGTCGAGCTTGGTTGCTTTTAGTCGGACAAATCGGGGTTTGTAGAGGTCTTTGATTAGCTGATAATAAGGCCCCCTTGCCTAAAGGGGGCTGTCGAGCGTAGCGAGACTGGGGGATACTTAGGTTTGAAGAAGCCAAATTGTATCCCTCCGTCAGCCTACGGCTGCCACCTCCCTTTAGGCAAGGGAGGCTGTTTTCATTATAAAATAGCCTCTACACCCCCCGATTTGTTTTTTACATTCCTTATTTCTATGCTAAAGCTTCATATATTCAATTTTGCCGTTTTTTATAATAGCGGTGCGGGTGAAGCCTGTTTTACGGGCTAAATCCGCCGCCTTATCAAACGCGAAATTGAGGTGGTTTTTATCGTGGCAGTCGCTTGAAAGCATAATTTCCCCGCCGCGCTTTTTAATTATTTTAAGAATTTCGGGGGAGGGGTAGGGAATAGTTCTTACCCCCCTTGCCATAGCCCCTGTGTTTATTTCAAAGGGCAAGCCGTAAGGTACAAGCGCCTTAACAGCCTTTTCCGCCGCCGCTAAAAATCGGGGACTTTCTCCGTAGCCGTTTTTTTCGCTGAATTTTGACACCAAATCGAAATGCCCAATTATATCGGCGTTTGTTTTATACGGAATCTTTGCGATAAGTGCAAAATAATCCTCGGCAAGGGCGTCAAAATCGCCGCTGTAAAGCCTATTTACCGCGTCCTTTACAATCCCGGCGGTATTATCAACGCAGACATATTCCCCGTTTTTTAAAACATAATGCACCGAACCTATAACATAATCGTAACAGTCGGTAGGCTCGTCTGAAAAATAATCCTGCTCAATTCCGCAGTAAAGCTCTATTTTATCTCTGTACTTTTCCTTAAGCGCGGCAATCACAGCGCGGTATTTTTTCGCGTCACAAGCGCTCATTGCAAAGCTTTTGTCCATTTCGGTATAGCTATGCGAAGAAAAACCGAGGGCGAAAAATCCCTTTTGAATAGCCGCTTTTACCAGCTCCTCGGGGGAGTCCTTGCCGTCGCAGTAGTTCGTATGGGTATGATAATTACATTTTATCACTTGCCATTTTCTCCTGCTTGACCTTGTGGTCGATAACATGGCGGGAGGCAAGCTCCTTGCGCACATCCTCCACCGAAATACCCATTTCCACCATCATAACCATAATATGATACGCAAGGTCGGCAATCTCGTAAATCGTTTCCTTTTTGTCGCCCGCTTTGCCGGCAATTATAACCTCGGTGGATTCCTCGCCCACCTTTTTAAGAATTTTATCAATTCCCTTTTGGAAAAGATAGGTGGTGTAAGAGCCCTCGGGCATATCCTTTTTTCTGCCCTCTAAAAGCTCGTAAAGCCCGTCCATGGAAAATTCGGCACGGTTTTCACTCTGAAAAACAGGGTTTGTAAAGCAGGAATCCGTACCTGTGTGACAGGCGGGGCCCTCCTTTTCTACAACAACTGTAAGCGCGTCCTTATCGCAGTCGGCGGTAATTGAAACAATATGCTGGTAGTTGCCGCTTGTTTCCCCTTTAAGCCACAATTCATCTCTTGAACGGCTGTAAAAGCAGGTAAGCTCTTTATCGATAGAGATTTTAAGGCTTTCCCTATTCATATAGGCAACTGTAAGCACCTTTTTGCTGTGGGCATCCACCACAACTGCGGGGATAAGTCCCTTTTCGTCAAATTTAAGCTCGTCAATGTTTATCATAAATTACAGCCTCACATTAATATTGTTTTTATTTAAAAGTTGCTTTAAATCGGATATTTTAACCTCGCCGAAATGGAAAATCGAGGCGGCAAGCCCCGCGTCAATATCGGGAATTTCGTTAAACAGGGTCACAAAATCCTCTGCGCATCCAGCTCCGCCCGAGGCGATAACGGGCACGTTAACCGCATTACATACGGCTTTGAGCATCTCTATATCAAAGCCTTTTTTAACGCCGTCGGTATCGATGGAGTTTACAACCACCTCGCCTGCGCCGTTATCCACGCACCGCTTTATCCAGGAAACGCCTTCCATTCCGGTATCGTCCCTGCCGCCCCGCGCGAAGACGCGGAACTCGCCGTCAACCCGCTTTATATCCGCCGAGATAACCACGCACTGACTGCCGTATTTTTCCGCCGCCGCTTTTATTAGGTCGGGGTTTTTAATAGCGCCGGAATTTACGCTCACCTTGTCCGCACCGCACTTTAGCACGCGGTCAAAATCCTCTAAGGTGTTTATTCCGCCGCCCACGGTAAGGGGAATGAAAATATTGCTCGCCACCTCTTTTAATATATCGGTAAAAAGCTTTCTGCCGTCGCTTGAGGCGGTAATATCGTAAAACACAAGCTCGTCTGCGCCGCAGTAGCTGTAATATTTACCCAGCTCCACGGGGGAGGAAACATCATGAAGCCCCTCAAAATTTACGCCCTTTACCACCCTGCCGTCCTTAACATCAAGGCAGGGGATTATTCTTTTGGTAATCATTTTGCCGCCTCCAATGCTTCTTTAAGGTCGATTGCTCCTATATAGTACGCCTTGCCGATTATCGCGCCGTAAAGGTTAAGACTTCTCAGCGCCTTAATATCTTCAATGCTTGAAACTCCGCCCGAGGCGGTGATGTTCATATCAAACTTTTCGGAAAGCTCCTTATAAAGCTGACGGTTTGTGCCCCTCATGGCGCCGTCCCTTGAAATATCGGTGCAGATAAGGGTTTTTACCCCTATTTCCCGCATTTTTTCGCAGAAATCAAAGCAGCTGTATTCCGATTTTTCGGTCCAGCCCTTTACCGCTACAAAGCCGTCCTTAATATCTACTCCTACCGCGATTTTATCGCCGTATTTATTAACGGCGGTACGCAGAAATTCCTCATCATTCACCGCCGCTGTACCTAAAATCACGCGGTCGAGCCCCGCGCTTAAATACTTTTCAACGGTATCAATAGAGCGTATGCCGCCACCTATTTCGCAAAAAAGCCCCGTATTTTGGGCGATCTCCTTTACAACCTCAAAATTAGGGGTCTCGCCGTTTTTCGCGCCCTCTAAGTCAACTATATGGATATATTTTGCGCCCTTAGCCTCAAAATCACGGGCTATTTCAACGGGATTGTCGCTGTAAACCGTCATTTCGGCGTAATCGCCCTTGAAAAGCCGCACCGCCTTGCGCTCGTACAAATCTATCGCAGGAAAAATGTTCATTTATTTGCCTCCAAGCCGCAAAAGGCGCGCAGAATTTCAAGCCCCGTTTCGCCGCTTTTTTCGGGGTGGAACTGACAGCCGAAAACATTTTTATTTGCCGCCGCCGCGGTAATTTTTATGCCGTATTCGGTGGTGGCGGTAACGCTTTCCTCACAGCCGTCCGCAAAAAAGGAATGAACGAAATATACGAAATCGCCGTTCTTGTTGTTTTTAAAAATCGGGCAGTCGCCCTTGAAGTTAAGGGCG
>JAXJVI010000045.1:0-1722 GCA_036308615.1 Acutalibacteraceae bacterium
AAAACCAACAAAGAAATTCCTATGGTAATGATAGTAAGGCTTAAGAAGGTAAAACGTGATAGCTTAAAATAAATTCAAGTTTGTCGGGTAAATAGCAAACCCAGCCGAGCCAGTCAACGATAAAATGAACGCCGCTTCGCGCCGTCGTTGACAGCCCCGCCCGTCTTTGCTGGTAGGCCATCAAGGGGCGACAGCAAGGAGTACTGCCGCCCCGCACTATTATTCAGAGAGGGGGAATTTCCATGACCGAAGATGAAGCCTACAAGGTGCATATCCAGTACACATTCAATGCCTTTTGCAAGGTAGTCATTCGTCACGCAGCCATAGATAAAATCTTGAAGCTGCGCCGGAGGTGGGAACGGGAAGTTTCCCTTGATTATCTGATGAGTGAAAAGTTTGTCCAGCTTGCCGAGCCGGAGTAGCTTGAAGAATATCTTTTTACCGCCTGCGGCCAGACCGCCGTTCTGTATCATGCGGAGCTTGCCGCCGCCCTTGCCCTTTTGCCGGAGCAGACGCAGGAAGAAATTTTTCGTTACTATTTCCTGCGCCAGCCGCAGCGAGTGATCGGCGTACATATTGGCCGGACACGCAGCACAGCGGGGCGGCATATCCGGCTTGCCTTGCAGCGGTTAAGGCGGCTCATGGAGGGAAATGACTATGAGTAAACTTCTCCCCTATGAAACAATCGTCAAAGCCCATGAGGGCGACCCGGACGCAATCGACACCATTCTTTCCCACTATGCCGGATATATCCGCTACTGTTCCAAAGTACACGGGAAAGTCAACGCCGAAGTTGAGGAACATATAAAGCAACAGCTCATTGCCGCCCTGTTCAAATTTCGCTTTGACCGATAAACAAAGAACAAACACTGGCTGTCATTAGCGGTTTCACTCCAGCCAGTTTACAATTCATCTATTCCTAAAGGAAGCAGGTCATAGTATAATAGAACCAACGACAAATATACTTTTAGGGGAGATATAGCAATATGAAAAGTAATAAATACTTAACTATTGGCTTATTAACAGGATTTATTGTCGGTGGTTGCATAGGTGTGTTGGCATGGGCGTTTTTGCAAAATCTTTTTGCTATTTCTATTTGTGCAGGTATCGGAATGTTGATTGGAATTGTTATAGGTACATTGATTGATTATGAAAAAAATAATCATCAAGAGAAATAGAAAAAATGCACAATGCCTTAAAGGGAAAACAGGAATTTATTGTGCTATCCATCATCGGGCCAACCTGACCTGAACTTTCAAAACTGAATATCCACCGCCCATCGGCGGCCAGCGAAAGCAGTAAGTCTGAAAAAGATTTGCTGCTTTTTTCTTTATCCGTTTGGCAAAATCGCAAAGTCATCCGTAGTAGGTAGGTGAAGCCGGAAACAAAAAATTTTCTGCGGCGGTAGCCAAATCTGCATTTTCTGTATTTCTAAGGCAAAGGAAAATTTGAGAAAATTCCCGGCAAGCGGGTAGCTGGCGGCCTTTGAAATGTATCTTTAGCGGAAAGAAAGAACTGCGGGTAAAAATCGCCCCACGCCGTAAGATTTTTGCAGAAATCCGGCCAAAACAGGCGGCAGCTATACGAGTAGTAAGTGCAAGGGGAAATCTACGGCTTACTTAGAGCAAGTTTCTACCACGGTGCCAAAATCCGCAATTCTGCGGTTTTGCCCCTCGCGGGAAACTTGTTGGGGAGTGCCTTCCCCAAACCCTGCTATGCGGC
>JAXJVI010000046.1:0-1722 GCA_036308615.1 Acutalibacteraceae bacterium
ATTTATGACAACGGTTTTCAAAAACAGCTTGCCGCCGCCCTTTAATATTTCTTTCATAACAACACCAAATTTCATTTAATATTGCTATTATAATCCATAAAAATAATAAATGCAAGAAATACCGCGGTACTTCCTGCATTTTTAATAAAATATTTACAATATAATTATTAAAGCCACCGTAATAAGCGCAAGCAAAACCGCAGACGCCAAGGCAAGAGCACGTATCTGCCGCTTTCGCTTTACCCTACGGCGCAAAGCCGTCTTAGGAGCCGAGTCGTCATAGTTAAAGGAAAAACTGCTCGCCGCCTTTTTAAGCTGTTTAGCGCTCAGCGTTCCGTACTCCGGGGTCACATAGAAGACGATTTTTTCAAAAAGCTTGCTCCCCGTATTGTTGACTACTATAACCGTTTTGCTTACACCTTTAACCATATTTTTGCTCCTTAAATTTCTTTTCAAAAGAATTATTGGCAAAAAATCGGTTTAATATGCAGTGGTAATTAATAATTTTCGGCGCTTATCTCAAAATAGCTCTTCGGATGGGCGCATACGGGACAAATCTCGGGAGCTTTAGTGCCCACCATTATATGACCGCAGTTGCGGCATTCCCAAACCTTAACCTCGCTCTTTTCAAATACGGCGGCGGTCTCAACATTTTTAAGCAAAGCGCGGTAACGCTCCTCGTGGTGCTTTTCGATAGCGGCTACCATACGGAATTTGACCGCTAACTCGTGGAAGCCCTCCTCCTCGGCGGTTTTTGCAAAGCCGTCGTACATATCGGTCCACTCGTAATTCTCGCCCTCTGCGGCGGAAAGGAGATTAGCCGAGGTATCGCCTAAGCCCTCTAACTCCTTAAACCACATCTTAGCGTGTTCCTTTTCGTTCTCGGCAGTCTTTAAGAAAAGGGCTGAAATCTGCTCGTAGCCCTCTTTCTTCGCGACAGAAGCGAAATAGGTGTACTTATTTCTCGCCTCTGATTCTCCCGAAAACGCGGTGCGAAGATTCTTTTCTGTCTGTGTTCCCTCATACTTGCTCATTTTAATTTCCTCCTAAGATTTTTATATGATATAGGTTTCCCCATATGCAAGCTATTCATTAATTTCGGCTATCGTTACGCCGTTTTCCCCCTCGCCGAAGGAGCCGGTGCGGAAGGTTTTAATATTTTTATGTGCTTTAAGATGCGCCTGAACCGCTTTTCTAAGCACGCCCGTGCCCTTGCCGTGAATTATCGTTACGGTAGAAATTCCCGAAAGCACGGCGTTATCAATATATTTATCAAGCTCTAAAATGGCCTCGTCCGACGCCATACCGCGTAAATCTACTTCTCCCGAAACCGAACGCTGACCGCGGGAAACAAGTCCCGAAACCTTACGGGTTTTCTTAAAGTCCTGATTGCCTCCAACCTGTTTTTTAAGACGGAGATTATCAAAACCCGTCCAGAGCTTTATAGCTCCCGAAACCACCAAGGCCTGCTTTTTATCCGGTTTTACATCAATCACCGTAGCCTCGCGGTTAATATCCGCAACAATCACGGTATCACCCTTTTTAAGGGTTGTTACCGCGTCACCCCCGGCGGTACGGTTTGTTACGGGGTCGGCACTTTCCTCCAGATCGGTTAAGGTTTTTTTAAAGTCGGCTCGCGCCTTTTCGGCAAGCCTTGCCGCGTTTTCGGCGTTAAGCTGTTTTTTCATTTCCTCAAGCTCATTTAAAAGCCGTGAAGACTGA
>JAXJVI010000047.1:0-7113 GCA_036308615.1 Acutalibacteraceae bacterium
ATTTTAGCTCTACAAACCCCAATTTGTTTTTACATCCCCTGATTTTATACGGCGGGTATTAAAATCATTTTGTTTTCGGGCAGGCATTCATCGTTTAGGTCGTTTATTTTCATAATTTCTTCAACGCTTGCGTTATAATGCTTCGCAATATCCCAAACGCACTCGTTTTCGGCGGTGAAATAGATTGTCATAGCGCATTTCGAGGTGCCGGCACGCAGCTTTCCGCCGTCAATCCTGATATCCGTAATAAGAGGCAAAGCGGTACATTTGTAAACCGCGGCGTTTATGCCTAAATCCACCCTTAGCTCAACTGTAGTTGCGGCGGTTATGGTATATCCGCAGGAGGCGACATCAATCTCGGGAGAACAGCGCAGAGCGTCCATATCCTCCTTAATCGGGTACTTATATTCAAATTCAATGGGCTTTTCAAAATACGCGGGACTGCCGCTTTCACCCGTTGTTAAAAAACACGCGACAAGCGTACCGCAAATCAGCATATTACCGTTTTCAAATTTCGTATTGACAGACTGCATATCGCACCATAAATCACAAACGGCGCTTATCGGCTCGTCAAGCTCAATGTTTTTCTTACAATGGAAGGTTTCGCTTACATTCTCGCAAATACTTTGAAAATTGATTTTTTCAAATTTCATATCCGCCTCGCACCTTCGGGAAAAGGCGTCAAGAATAACCGATACCTCGTTTTGACAGTACGCCTCACAGGTAAGTAAAAGCTTTGCGGTAAGGGATAGGCATTTAATATCGCCCTCCGATTGGCGGGGTTTAATTTCAAGAAACGCCACATCCGATTTTGTATCACAGCCACAGGTATCGGTAACGCCCTCCATATCCACAAGCTGGCTAAAGGGAATTACGGTTTTGACCGATTGCGGCTCTCCCCCGCCCTCGGGACAATAAAGAATCCATACCGCCATATCACCCTTTACAACGATTTTATCGTTGATAATCTTGCTTTCTCTTACGCACGGCTTTGCATCATAACGCAAAATCCGCTCCACCGCGGGCTGACCTTGGCCAATAGCGATTTCCTCCTCAACCATAAGGTATTTTTCGGCATATCCCACAGGAACTGTAGCCGGTGCCGTGCCCCGCCTTTGCTCAATATTGCAGTCGTCTATATCCGAGATAATCTCGGTATTTTTTCGCTTGAAAACCCGCACAAAAATGCCTACCGCACCGTGAATATCAACCTTTCTGCCCGTGACGGCACGGCAGTTTATGTATTCGCACTTGGAGCGCACCCAAAGATTGCCTCCCGCACACTCCTCCCCCATCTGGAGATTTTTGCTGAAGGGATACTGATATTCGTATGAACAAAGCTGTCCATCCGCGCCGCAGTAAAGCACAGTAATACTTACAGAGCCGTCAACGGTAATATTTTTCCCGTTCATACTCTTTGAAGAAATGCGGGAAACCGCACGGCATTTAAAGATTTTTGATATATCCGGGCAAAAATCAGGCAGTGTAAAATCAACATCTATCGGCTGTTCGGTAGATTCGTTGAAAACGGTATCATTCACGAAAACGCTGGCTTTCAGTATTTTTTCTTCCATATTTCTTTCCTCTCTCTATGCGTTGTTAGTAAATGATATTCATTAAAGAGAGTGAATATACCAAGAAAGACAGTTTTTTAACCTGCCGCAAACTTGTTGACAAATCAACAAGTTTATGCTATACTTTACACTTGTTGAGATTTCAACAAGTTGGGAGGGTGTTATTTTGACCGAAAGATTTGAAAAATTCACCGTGCTTATTAACCGAATAAGCCGTAACATTCGCAAAATCAAAAATCAGGAAATGGCGGAATACAACCTTAGATGCTCGCATATTTCCTGCCTATATTACCTATATACATCGGGCGGTCTTACCGCGACCGACCTGTGCGAGCGCTGTGAAGAGGATAAGGCAGCAGTATCCCGCGCACTTGAATACCTTGAAAATAACGGTTATCTTATATGCGAATCAAAAAGTGCCAAACGGTACAAAAGCCTGCTTAGGCTTACGGATAAAGGTCTTGATATAGGCAAAAGGATAGCCGATAAAATAGCCTATGTGCTTGAAGAAATCAGCGTTGAAATGACCGAGGAAGAAAGAATACAGTTTTATCACAGCCTGATGCTGATAAGTAAAGGTCTTGACAATATTGCTAATAATAAGAACGGAGATTAATTATGAAAACAAGAATTATTATAGATTCCACCGCAGATCTATCTGCCGAGTTAAAAGGCAAGCTGAGCATAGTGCCGCTGACAGTTCATTTCGGTGATGAGGAATACCTTGACGGCGTAACAATCGACCACAAAACCTTTTATGAGAAGCTTATTGAAAGCGACCGATTACCTACAACAAGTCAGGCAACGCCGGATTTATTTATGAAGGAGTTTGAAAAGGTTAAAGAGGCGGGAGACAGCGCCGTTGTCATAACCATTTCCTCAAAGCTTTCCGGTACATACCAAAGCGCGGTTATTGCCGCCGAGGATTTTGACAACATCTACATTGTGGACAGCGGCAGTGCCGCGATAGGCAGCGGAATTTTAGCCGAAAGGGCGTTACAGCTTACGGACAGCGGTATGGAAGCCCGCAAAATCGCCGAAACACTAAACAAGGAAAAGGAAAAAATAGTTATCATAGCCCTCCTTGATACACTTGAATATTTGAAAAAGGGCGGACGAATTTCCAAAACCGTTGCTTTTGCGGGGGCGGTACTTAATATTAAGCCTGTTATCTCGGTTGAAGACGGTGGAATTGCTGTTTTAGGGAAAGCAAGAGGCTCGAAAATGGGGAATAATCTCCTTGTTCAGGAGATTGAAAAGTCGGGCGGAGTAGATTTTGAAAAGCCGGTTATGTTAGGCTATTCAGGTCTTTCCGATGCGCTTCTTTTAAAGTATATCGAAGACAGTAAGTACCTTTGGGAAAAGGGCTTAAAGGATATACGCTATACCGCGATAGGCAGCGTAATCGGCACCCACGCAGGCCCCGGAGCAATCGCCGCGGCATTTTTCAAAAAATAAAGCCTACCTTGTGAAAAAAAGGGAGGCTGTAAAAAACAAATCAAAGTTTGTTTGTATATTAGTAGGGGAGGGTCTTAAGTGCCCTCCCCTACTAATTCAGGCGGTAAACACAGGATAATAAGGTTAAGATTTATTTTTTTGTAAAAAGACATTTTTCCGCAAACAGATATGCTTTATACAAACCCGCCGCCGCAAGAATAACAAAGAGCGGAGAGAACACGAATAAATACCTTGCTCTGCATTCAAATATAAGCAAGAACATACTTACCCCAAGCAAGGTTAACGCGAGAAGATTCTCAGCCCCGCCCTTCGCTTTAAGGGGTAAAATGCAAAAGCAAATACACATCAGGATAAACAGCCATAAAATCTGCTCGGCAGTCGCAAAAGCCTGGTGATTTGTTCCTTGCTCGTTTGTGTAATAAAAGCTTCTCAGTACTTTTGTACTGCTGCGATTATCCTCAGGAACTTCGTAATAAAATTTTCCTTCACGGCCCCAACCGAATGTGGCGTCATTGTATGTGGAAATGTTCTTTTTAATCAGCAGTTTAACATATCCTTTTAAGCCCATTTCTTTAAAACGGCTTTTTGCAACATCTAAATTAGCCTTCTGCCTACTCTCAACATCGGGAAAGCTGTTTGAATAAATCACATCTTCTAAGCTGTATACACCCTCGTTTTTAACATTAAGCCCCATCATTAAATAGTGGGTCATTGTCATCTGCTTATTAGCATCAAGCTCGGTTTTGTTTAGTGAAGACACGGCTCTGTCAACACCAAAAGCACAGCCGGCAGAAATCACAACGCAAAGCAGCATACAGGCACAATGCTTTATAGAAAACCTTTTTCTTAATAACTTTTCCATCAAAGAAAAGAGCTTTAAAATTACAAGCGCTATCAAAAGTATGATTATTGTGGGCTTGTAGAAATATCCTAATATACAAATAAACGTTAGGAGCGAATAACGCAGGTATTTATTTTTAACATACAAATAACAAAAGACGGCAAGGACAGGAAAAATCATAGGGATTGAATCGGTATACGGAATAACAATCCAAGGATTTATCGCAATGAGCAGAACGCCGATAATCATACCGCAAGCCGTAAGCTTACGGCTGCCCGTCATTCTGTAAATGCAGAGCGTAGCCAAAAACACCGAAACGCAAACCACAAAGCTTACAAACAAAAGGACAGCCTTGTATGGGTCGGCAGAAAAGAAAACTTTCCCCACACGGTACAGAAAAACAAGGGTATAGGTAATCATCATATTATTGGGATACTGATTAAAATACCAAGCGGGGACACCGTCCGCCTCACCGTTAGCAATCTTTTCCGCCGCATTCGTAATAGCTATTACATCCCAATCTGTTTTAAGGTAGATACGGTTAGAAATAAACAGCTGTAATAAATAAACCGCGGCAAAAGCCAAAGCTATAATTAAATAAAACTGCTTTTCGCTTAATTTCCTTTTGAATTTTTTGCCGCTTTTAATGCGCTGTAAAAGATATGCGGCACAAATCACTGTTATAAAAAGCGCTAAGGAAGCTAAAATGAGAAGCTTGTTTGAAGCTTCCAATCCGTTTGGAATATAATATACATTCAAGCCTTTATCTATAAAAATAAGCGTAAGCAAGGTGAAGGCAATAAAA
Source organism: Acutalibacteraceae bacterium (assembly GCA_036308615.1). Lineage (GTDB taxonomy): Bacteria > Bacillota > Clostridia > Oscillospirales > Acutalibacteraceae > UBA737. The sequence goes on from JAXJVI010000047.1 coordinate 4,679, forward strand.
ATGCAAAACAATGCCCGAAAAGCGAACGGTGCGCCTGAAATCAGCCGTAAAAAGCCATTTTGCTCTTTATTGTCTACTGTTGAATCGTCTTCGGAAATCATAGGCTTGCATAAAACACGGTCTGAGAATATTTCCCTGTATTTATTGAACAGCCTCTTAATCTTTATCATGATTTAAAAATTCCTCTATATTATATCGCGGGCGTTCCTTGCTTTCAATGTAGGTTTTGCCCACATATTGACCTACAATTCCTACAGAAAGAAGCTGTACGCCGCCTAAAAACCATATAGAAATCATAAGAGATGACCAACCCGGAACGGTATGTCCCAAAAAATAGGAAATCAGCGTGTAAATAAACGCGATAACCGAGCAGGCTATAATAGCGGCGCCCAATACAGTAACCATTGTAATCGGCTTTATGCTAAAGGATGTTATCCCGTCAAAGGCAAAGGAAAGCATCTTTTTAAGCGGATACTTACTCTCCCCCGCCAGGCGCTCCTTGCGCGCGTAATAAACGCAATCGGTCTTATAGCCGATTTTAGGTACGATTCCCCGCAGAAAAAGATTGCGCTCCTTATAAAGGGAAAGCGCCTGCATTGCTCTTGCGCTCATAAGGCGAAAGTCGGCATGATTATACACAGAATTTACCCCCATAGCCGACATAAACTTATAAAATGACTGGGCGGTAAAGCGCTTAAAGAAGGAATCGGTCTTGCGCTCGCTTCTTACACCGTAAACAATATCCGCTCCGGCGTAATATTTATCAATCATTTCTTCGATTACGCCGACATCATCCTGCAAATCGGCATCTATGCTAACAGAAATATCACAAATATCTTTGACGGTATTAAGTCCCGCAAGCAAAGCATTCTGGTGCCCGACATTACCCGCTAAATTAAGCCCGTAAACATATTTGCTCTCCTTATAAGCCTCGCTTATAAGCTCCCAAGTGCGGTCACGGCTGCCGTCATTAACAAACAGTATGCCGCTGTCCCCGCTGATTTTTTCCTTTTTTATCAAATTCTCAACAACTGCGATAAGCTCTTTTGAGCTTGTCGGAAAAACCTCTTCCTCATTAAAGCACGGGACCACAATCATTAAACGTTTCATTGCCAATTCCTTAACATTTACTATTTTTCTATTGTTATTTTAACACTTATAAATATAATAGTCAATATTATTGTTTTAAAACAATCCCCGACAAGGAAAGAGTCCTTATCGGGGATTTAGGTTTAATCGCCGAAAAATTCTTTGATTTTATCGGAAAAGCCTTTACGGTTTTTATAGTTTTTCTCATCTGTCGCCTTGTCAAATTCCTTAAGCTTTTCTTTCTGTGCTTTTGAAAGCTCCTTTGGAACTTCGACGACTATTTTAACATACTCATCGCCTTTTCCCGAATAATTAAGGCGCTGAATACCCTTTCCGCGAAGCTTAAATTCATCACCGGGCTGAGTCCCTTCGTGAATTGTAAACTTCACCTTGCCGTCAAGGGTTGGAACGACAATTTCATCGCCCAAAGCCGCCTGCGTAAAGGTTATCGGGATTTCGCAGTAAACATCATAGCCCCTGCGCTCGAAAATCGGGTGTGGACGGACATTTACATTTATTCTAAGGTCGCCCGCAGGCCCGCCGTTTACGCCCGCGTCTCCGTCGCCGCGAAGATTAATAACCTGTCCGTCGTCAATTCCGGCGGGAATATCCACGGTCTGCTCAATGGTGTGGCGTATTCTTCCCTTGCCCGCGCAGGTGTGACAGGGCTTATCGATTATTTTACCGCTGCCGTGGCAGTTGTTGCAAACCTGCTGGGTCTGCATAACGCCGAAGGGGGTGCGCTGTGTAGCGGATACCTGACCCGTGCCGTGGCAAACAGGACAGGTTTTAGGGCTTGTGCCCTTTTGAGCGCCGCTGCCGCCGCACTCCTTACAGTTATCTATTTTAGTGACCTTAACCGTCTTTTTACAGCCCTTAGCCGCTTCCTCAAATGAAAGATTAACCGTGGCCGCCGTATCGTTTCCGCGCCTCGGAGCATTAGGATTAGCTCTTCTGCCGCCGCCAAAGCCGCCGAAAAAGGAGCTGAATATATCGCCCAAATCACCGAAATCGCCGGTAAAACCGCCGCCGTATCCGCCGCCCGCGCCGAAGTTGGGGTCAACCCCCGCATGACCGAACTGATCGTAGCGCGCCCGCTTCTCCTTATCGGAAAGCACCTCGTACGCCTCGTTTACCTCTTTAAAATTTTTCTCGGCTTCCTTGTCGCCCGGGTTTAAATCGGGGTGATATTTTTTTGCCGCCTTACGGTATGCTTTTTTAAGGTCGTCGTCCGACACAGATTTGTCAACGCCTAAAACCTCATAATAATCTCTTTTATCCTCTGCCAAAGCAATTTCTCCTACAAATATGTTATATATATCACATAGGCTCCCCTTGTCAGGGGA
>JAXJVI010000048.1:0-8871 GCA_036308615.1 Acutalibacteraceae bacterium
TACGGGATTTATGTCAAAAAAATTTTTTTGAATTATTTCGCTACAAAATCTTGACAAAAAAGTAAAATTATTGTAATATAAAAGTATACCAATGATTATTCCTATCTTTTCATATACCTTCCAACTTTTGAGGCAGGGGCAGCAATGCTCCTGTCTCAAAAATTTTATCCCGAAAAGAGGCTTATTATGTCTGAGTCAATCGGTATTTACATTCATATTCCCTTCTGCAAGAGCAAATGCCCTTACTGCGATTTTTTCAGCGGAAGAGCATCTGAAACGGATTATGATAATTACATGCGTATTCTGAAAGAAAAAATCAAATACTGGAGCGTTCAGACCGATAAAAACGTCGCTACAGTTTATTTTGGCGGCGGCACTCCGAGTGTACTCGGCGCGGACAGGCTGTCCGATGTCCTTTATAGTGTTAAGGACTGCTTCACCGTAGAGCCCGAAGCCGAGATTACCGTTGAAGTTAACCCCGACACAGGCAAGACGCTTGATTTTGAAAAGCTCAGACTTGCGGGCTTTAACCGGGTTTCCGTCGGGTTCCAGACAGCGGTTGAACGCGAGCTGAAAGCGCTTGGCAGAATCCACACCGCCAAAGACGCGCTCGTTACCACACAACGAGCAAAGGCTGCAGGAATAGATAACGTGTCGCTCGACTTAATGATGGGCATTCCCTATCAGGATATCGACAGTCTGAAGGAATCGATCGACTTTTGCGCCAAATGCGGTGTAAAGCATATCTCGTCTTACCTGCTGAAAATCGAGGAAGGCACAAGGTTTTTTGACATTCAGGATCAGCTCGACCTCGCAGACGACGACAAACAGGCTCAGCTTTATCTGTTCGCCGTAGATTATCTTGATAAGCTCGGTTATAAGCAGTACGAAATCTCAAATTTTGCCATTCCGGGCTGCGAGAGCCGCCACAACTCAGCTTACTGGAAATGCGGCGAATATATCGGCATCGGGCCTTCGGCGCATTCCTTTCTGAACGGCAGGCGGTTCTGTTACGGACGGGATTTGAAGGCTTTTGAAGAAAATATAATTATTCAGGACGGAGAAGGCGGCGATGAAGAAGAATATATCATGCTCTCGCTAAGGCTGAAAAGCGGACTGGTTTTTGGGGAGTTTGAAAAAAGATATCACCATCGCCTCTCCCCTTTGCAAATGAAAAAAATCGGAAATTTCGCAAGGGCGGGATTTATGGAGCTGGATTCAAAGCGGGCTTGCTTCACTCCTAAGGGATTTCTTGTATCAAACGCTGTTATTTCGGAATTGCTGGTATAAAAACAACGGCTGCTTCAACCGAAGCAGCCGTTTGATATTAGTCAAGGTTTGCAATTGCTTTCTGGATTAATGTGGCGTCCATAATGTTAACAACTCCGTCGCCGTTGAGGTCGCCGCAGCGGATCTGGGCTTTGTTGAAATCCTCCATCTTTGCGGAATATCTCTGAACCGCGGTAGCGTCGGAAATATCCATATAGCCGGATTGGTCACAGTCACCAATTGTAAGACCGCCGATATAGCTTCCTGAGCTGCCGCCGCCTCCGCCGTAGCGAACGCTTCCGTCCTGATGTAATTCGTAACAGAATGACGTAGTGTATTTAACAGGAACGCCGGGCTTGGTCGAAATATAGATCTGAACCATACCGTCCTTGTCGGGTACGACGTGGTTGATAGCACCGCCGCTGTAAATAAGCAGAGCGGAAGAAAAGCGGTTGCCGTTCGCGTCCGCAGCTTCCTCCTTGAAGGTGTACTTATGGTTGCCGTAATCGGAAATTTTTTCAGTGTGCGTGCCGTTTGTATTGAAATAGCTCGAAAAATCCGAGAGCTTGATTTTTACGCATTCGTATTTGCCGGCGCTGTTGCTCAGGTCGATGTACGGCGCGCTTCCGCCGATGCCGCCTGCGCCCAATTTGAGCCAAGTCTCGGTTTTGAATTCTTTTTTGCCGAGGTTAAAGGTCTGAGGATGATTGAAAAAATCAGCGAACTTAATTGTTGTATAATCCTTGTCGGATTTATAGACCTTTACGGAAGCCTTTGAGTTCGAGGAAACATTGTAGTTGTAGGCGGTCAGTATTCCGTCCTGCTGAGTTGTTTTGCCCACGTGCTTAATGGTGGGATCTTCGGTTGACGCCTCAACCGTTGCGCCTGCAAGAGCAAAGGTTGCGAATGTCGACGCGGCAAGGATTATTGATGTTATCTTTTTAATTACCATAGAATCAGCCTTTCATTTTTCTGAGATAATTATATCTTATTCTCAGATTATTTACAATTCACCGTTTGGAGAACATTGCCAAAATAGTCACGGTTTTTTTATTTAAAAAAGAAAAAGCGGTTAAACCGCTCTTTCTGTTATTCAAAGTATTTTTCTGTGTGGAAGCAAGGCATATAGCTGAGCTTAAAGAGATTCCTGAGGTGACGGTCATCAATGTTTTTCTTGATATTCTCGTCGTCGATCTCACCTGTTCTGATGTAGCGATCGAGCACCGCGTAGGTAAAGCCGAGGTTGTCCTCGTCGGTTTTGCCGCAAAGTCCGTCAATCGGCACCTTGTCAATCAAAACGTCGGGAAGTCCGCAGAGTCTGCCTATCTGCTTCATTTCATCAACTGTGAGGAACGAGCACGGGCTGAAATCTCCCGCCTGATCGCCGTAGCGTGTGGAGTAGCCGACCCAGTCCTCAGACAGATTGCAGGTATTGGCAACACGTCCGTTATGACTCTGGGCAACAGCGTAAAGCGTAGTCATGCGGATCCTCGGCGGAATATTTGTGAGAGTTTGCGCCGAAGCCTCAAACGGAAGTGAGTTTTTAACTCCGTCAACAGCGTCCTTTACGTTGATCACATAATGCTTGATGCCGAGGTGGTTGACAAGAAGCTGCGCCATATCGATATCAGCCTGTACGCCGTTGGGCATAAGAACGCCGATAACTCTTTCCTTGCCGAGCGCCTCAACACATAACGCCGCGACAATCGAGCTGTCCTTGTCGCCGGAAATGCCTACGACCGCGTTACAGCCGGGGCCGTTCTCCTCAAAGAACTTGCGTATCCATTCAATACAATCTTTTTTTACTAATGCTGCGTCAAACATCGAACGCCTCCCGTTGATTAATATGTTCCAAATTTGTTAAATTATGAAAGCTGTAAAAAATTAATAAGAAATACCCAGCTCAGTCCGTAGTAGGTCACTACAGCTACAAGGTCGTTGATAGTGGTAATCAGCGGGCCCGATGCTACAGCAGGGTCTATCTTGATTTTTTTGAAAAATATCGGAATCAGTGTGCCGACCGCGCTCGAAACCGCCATAGCGATAAGCAACGCAAGTCCGATACACCCCGATACGGAAAAAGCAAAGAGGATATCCTTTCCCTTGAAGAGCATGATATACAAACCGACAAACAGTATTGATATCGCGCCGAGAATAATACCGTTTGAAAAACCGACCCTTGTTTCCTTCGCGACGAGCTTGAATTTCTGTCCTACACTGAGGTCTTCGTCCATGAGAACGCGGATCGTGACGGCAAGCGACTGGGTACCTACGTTACCTGCCATGTCGAGAATAAGCGACTGGAAAGCCATGATCATTGTAAGCTGCGCGACTACTTTTTCAAAAGCGCCGACAACGGTTGATACTATAATACCCAGACCGAGCAGAGCAAGCAGCCACGGCAAACGCTTTTTTATACTCTGAAAAAGAGGCTCGTGCAAATCCTCTTCTGCGGTCAGACCACCGAGCTTTGCGTAGTCCTCGCCCATCTCGTCATCAATTACCTCAATGACGTTCTGCGCGGTGATAACGCCGAGAAAACGGTTGTTGTTGTCGAGTACGGGGATAGACGCCTCGGAATAGTTCTTGAGCTGTTCGATACAATCGTCGATCGTTTCCTGCGCGTAAAGGTACGGGAAGGAAGTGACGGTAATCGAATCAAGAGTATCATTCCTGCGCGCCGTGATCAAATCTCTCAGGTCGATCGCTCCGCTGAACTCGCCTGTTTCGTCAGTTACGAAAATGGTTGAGATATTGTCGTTCTCCTCAGCCTGACTGATAAGCTCGTTCATCGCCTGAGGTACTGTGAGTGTATCAAGGATAACAACGCAATTCGTCGTCATGCGGCTGCCGATTTCGTCCTCGTCAAAGGACGCGATCAACCGGATATCGCTGCGTATTTCCGGAGAAAGCGAATCGATGATTAGCGAGCGCTTCTCCTTCTGGATTTCTCTGAGGATATTCGCCGCGGAGTCTGTTTCGAGCATGGATACGACTGCGGACGCCTTTTTGAGATCCATCTCGTTCAAGTATGCTCCCGCGTCATCCTCCTCAAGGTGCTCGAGCGCGTCAGCGAGCATTTCGGCGGAACAGATACGGTACAGCTTCTTCCGTTCCTGAGAATTGAGGTTCTCCATAACCTGCGCTACATCGCTGCCGTGATAGTCCTCAAGCATTCCCTGAGCGGTTTTAGGCGAGTAGCTTCCGCGTATAATGCGGATAATTTCGTTTTCGTAGTCGGGACGCTCTGTCAGCATCGTCTCAACTGTCTTGTTGTTTATTTCATTTGCCATTGTTTGACCCCCGTTCTTTTGAAATTAACAATAGAAACGGACAAACAGAAAACCTCTGCGCGCAGGCCGCACAGAGGCTGAAAAATCAATAATCAGTGTAATAAAGCGACGAACAGGAAAGCGTCCGTGTGATAGATACTGAATGAAATTTCGCTTCTGCCCGACCCATGACTATCGCTGCTTGTCACTTTAATCACCTCTTTTTTTTGAATTTTTACTTATTGATTATAGCACAATATACATATAAAGTCAACCGACCTATTTGACAACTATGCTCTGCTGACCCATTTGCTCATAACGCTTTTTAACAAGGTCTTTTTTGAAAACAGATATCTTTCCTGCGGTGGAATCGGCAAAGTAATAACTGTCGCTGTCATAGCCTATAAGAACAAGGCAATGCTCGTGCATGTACCATGAAAATGTATCGCCCAGTTTTGTGCGCGCGTTCTCGTCGACATAATTTACGATCCATGTGGTAAATACGTAGGGCTCGTCCATATCGGTTGTCGCCCATACCATAACGGGAACACCCTTTGAAACATATTCATCAATCAAGTCCTCAAGCGGTACGTTCTCCATATTATACGCCTTCAGGTTTGACTTCCGGTCTTTCAGATAATTGTTCATGCTTTTTGCCATTGACGGAGCGTAAACTCCCCAACCGCCGTAGGCTGTACCTGCAAAAGCGCTGTACAGATCGGGGCCGTAATTTTCGCCGCCCTCTTCTTCGCCCATATACACGAATTGACAATTAAGATAATTGTCGGCTATGGTATGTTCGTCCAGATCAAAGCCGAGCATATTGAGCAGCATTGTGCAGGCGTAGGTCTCGCAGCCTGCCTTAAGATCGTCCTGCTTGATAACCTTGACATTTTCGTCGATAATATACTTCTCAGGCATAGTTGTCGTCTGCACTACAGGCTCGCTCGAGGCGGCAGTATCCGCTGTATCGGCTGAGTCAGACGAGCATTTATTAAATGAGATTATAATACAAATCATAATCAAAAGCAAAATAATCGCAAATAAAACGGATAAAATTATTAGCTGGCGTTTCTTCCTGTCAAAACTCATTATCCCACATACCTTTTTATTATTGTTTTATATATTTTACCATAATAGACGCCGCGTGTCACGAGACAAACGAAAGAATTTGACAAAAAATAAAAAAATTTTTATAATGATAAAGACAAACACTCAGCTTTGTGATACAATATACTCAGTATGATTTCGAAAGGAACGATATTAATGAAAAAATTCTTAACCACAGCCGTGATTATTCTTGCCGCCTTTGTAACCGCAATCAGCTTTTGTTCATGCAAAGGCAAAACAAACTCTGACCAGACGACAACCGCTCAGTCGGAAAGCGCTGCGGCAAACGCGGATCAGAGCATCGTAGGCAGCTGGTCTCTTAATCTCTACGGAGATGAATATGTTTATACCTTCAACCCCGACGGAACAGGAACATATAACGCGGCAGGCAAGGTTATGAATCTGACATACTCAATCAAGGACGGCATTTACTACGAAACCTTTGAAGGAAGCACTGCACCCGTGAAACGCCCTTACCGTGTTGAAAACAACCAGTTTATTGTTGAGGATTCCTACGGCGAGGAAATCGTATATAACAAAAGGTAATTCATATGGTTTTCCATGTGATTATCATGTGAAAGCAGCATGATAATTAACGGAAAAAACGTTGCCTGTTATTGACAAAACTATTCCCGGAACCTATAATAAAGGCGTTAGCTTTAGCAAGGAGTTGATATTATGAAACAAAGAATTATAACCATATTTGCCGTCGCGGCAATGGCAGCTCTCTCAATTTCGCTGTTCGCGGGATGTGGTGAAGGAGATAAAAACAGTGAGACGACTACCGCGCCCTCGAGCACCGCTGTACAGCCGACTACCGCGAAAGGTACTCTGCCCAAGACAACCGTTCCAACAACTGCGGGCAGCGCTGATTCTCAGGCAAACAACTACAATTATTCGGCAGAGCAAAGCTACAATAACGAGAATGAGGCTTATCATTCAGACGCTCAGTCAAATGCCGACGAGAACAGCGGTGAAGCCTCGAACTCAAACTCACAGTCGAGCGCGGATAACAATGCAAACAATGACCCCGATTACCCCGAGATTCCGGGTGAAGGCGAGATCGTGATCCACGGCGACCCGAGTTATGTAGGCACAGATTAATGAATTAAGCGAAGCTCATCAGGGCTTCGCTTTTTTATTGCAGAAATAAGGGACTGTGAGCACACAGTCCCTTTTTCCTTTACCCCCGGCTGTAGAACAGCAGGCACATCAGACTGACGCCCAAGAATGCCCCGACGAAGGTGCCAATGATGATGCCTAAAAGCATTTTTGACCTCCTGACCTAAAATGACAATGTTTATTACCTTTATATGCGATAATTAACACGGTGGTGAATCAAATGAAAACCGTGTATATCGACGTTCTAATAACGGTAAACATCTTTGTCGACTTCTTTCTTATACTTTGCACGCAAAAGCTGCTGAATATCAGGGCAAAGCTGCTCAGAATCATTTTCGGGAGTCTTGCGGGCGGAGTATTCAGCCTTGCAGCCCTGCTCCCGCCAATGCCTTTCGGACTTAATTTTCTCTCGGATTTGCTGTTTGCCGCGCTGATCATTCTCATAGCCTTCGGTTTTTCGGGTACAAAAACATTTATCAGGCGTGCGGCGGTCTATTTTGCCCTGTCGTTTACCTTTTGCGGTGTAATGATATTTGTCTATAATACGTTTCATCCCGCGGGTATGGAGATTTATAACGATACCGTATACTTTAATATATCCCCTTTTCTGCTGATTATTCTATCTCTTGTTTCTTATTATATTATGAAACTGATAAAAAGACTGACGAAGGGTGTATGCGGAAAAAAAATCTGTCAGATAGAAATTGAGCTGAATAATGACGCAACTTCTTTTTTAGCCGCGGTTGATACAGGATGCAACGTTAAGGAACCGTTTTCGGGCGATTATGTTATCATTGCCGAAGACTCAATTCTACGCGATTTGCACCTTTGCAATGATAAAATGAGAGTGATCCCGTTTGAGAGTCTCGGCGGCAAGGGCTTTATCAGAGGCTATCGCCTAAGCTCTCTGAAAATCGATGGAAAGGAGTCGGAGCAAGATGTGTATCTCGGCGTTTGCGAAAATGTGCTGAATGGCGAAATCAAGGCGCTTGTGCCGTATGAACTGACTGAAAGTGAGGTAATCTGATGCTGCGTATTATTTGGAAGATAAGAATGCTGCTCTTAAGCGAAAACGAATTGTTTTATATCAACGGAAGCGAAACCCTTCCCCCGCCTCTGAGCCGCGCGGAAGAAACTGAGGTTATGAAGCGGATCTCCGAAGGAGAATGCAAGGCACGCGAAATATTGATCGTACATAATCTGCGTCTGGTGGTCTATATCGCGAAAAAATTCGAATCGCCTGCTGCCGGCGCGGAGGATCTGATTTCCATAGGAACAATCGGACTTATCAAAGCGGTCAACACGTTTTCTCCCGAAAAGAACATCAAGCTCGCGACCTACGCCTCGCGGTGCATTGAAAACGAAATACTTATGTTTCTGCGAAAATCCTCTCAGCTCAAAAACGAGGTTTCGATCGACGAGCCGCTTAATACAGATTACGACGGCAATGAGCTGCTGCTCTGCGATATTCTGGGCAGCGATCCCGACGAGGTAAACAATAATCTCGAAAGCGAGCTTGAGCACAACCTTGTTCTCGAGGCAGTATCGCGGCTCAATCCGCGCGAATGCCGAATAATGGAGCTGCGTTTCGGACTGAACGGTCAGAAGGAGCATACTCAGAAGCAGGTTGCCGACAAGCTTGGCATTTCGCAGTCATATATTTCGCGGCTCGAAAAGAAAATCATTCGTCAGCTGAGAACTGAGCTTGAAAAGGCGGTATAAAAGTAAAAAGCGGTGGCTGTCCACCGCTTTATTTACATTGCCGAGTCGTCCATTGTAGTCATTTCGGTGTCGTCGGTCGCGTTCTCGGTGGCAGCCTGAGTTTCGTTTCCGATAACGCCGTCGTCATCGCTGACATTGCCGTTTGTATTGCCAACAACGTCGCTTACCGCGTTTGACGCACCGCTGCCCACATCGTCGACAATTCTGCCCGCGCCCGATACAGCGTCGGACGCTGTCCGGGACACAGTGGACGCGGCGTTATTGGCCATATTGCAGCCGCAGCCTGTCATGGCAGACGCGGTAATGATCGCCGCAAAAGCAATGGCAAAAATCTTTTTCATAGCTATTCATCCTCTGATAAAAAATGGTGCCGCAA
>JAXJVI010000049.1:0-4208 GCA_036308615.1 Acutalibacteraceae bacterium
AACGGGACGATGTGGGCATCGTCCCCTACACAATCAATTTCAAGTATTATAAAATCTTTTAAAACTCTGGTGACAAAGGAAATCGGAAAACCGATTTTTCAGCGCTCCTTCTACGACCACATAATCCGCGGGGAAGAGGATTTTAGGGAGATTTGGGAATATATTGACGGCAACCCGCAAAAACGGCGGGAGAACTGCTTTACAAAGGAGAAAATCTATGATATATCTTCTTGAAGACGATGAAAGCATATTGAAATTTGTGATTTACGCCCTTAAGCAGACAGGGCTTGAGGCTAAAGGCTTTACAAAACCCTCGGAATTTAAAGTAGCGGTTGAGGAAAAAAAGCCGGAGCTTGCCCTGCTTGATATTATGCTGCCCGAGGAGGACGGTATTTCGGTGCTTAGGTGGCTTAGAAGCCGTGCCGATACGGCGGAGCTCCCCATAATTATGCTTACCGCTAAGGCGAGCGAGTATGACAAGGTGGCGGGGCTTGACTCGGGGGCGGACGATTATATCGCGAAGCCTTTCGGGACTATGGAGCTTATCTCCCGCATAAAGGCGCTGCTTAGGCGCACAAAATCCGCCGATAAGGTCTATTCCGCGGGCGGGGTTACCCTCAATCCGAAGTCCCACACCGTAAATGTAGACGGCAAGCCCGTCTCGCTTACGCTAAAGGAGTTTGAAATGCTCTTCCTTATGCTCAAAAACCGGGGCACGGTATTTTCCCGCGACCGCCTTTTAGAGGAAATCTGGGGCTATGATTACGACGGCGAAAACCGCACGGTGGATGTTCACATAAAAACCCTCAGAACAAAGCTCGGCGACAGCGGTACGATTGTAGAGACCGTGCGGGGCGTAGGATATAAAATCAGTTAAGCGGTGAGACAGTATGACTAAAAAAATATTCAGGGGAATTTTGCTTTCCTCGGTTATCACATTGCTTTTAAGCCTTGTTTTTATAATAGGAGTTCAGTACCAGATTTATAGGGACAGCGGATATTCCGCCCTCCAAAGCAAGGCGAATTTAATAAGCCTTTCGGCGGAGGGGGAAGAGCTTCAAAAATACTCCTCCGCGCCGGAGCGAATAACCCTTATAGACGGGGACGGCAGGGTGCTTTACGACAATAAGACGAATGCTGCGGATATGGAAAACCATTCAAGCCGCGAGGAGGTCAAGGAGGCGTTAAAGGACGGCACAGGCTATTCCGTAAGACATTCTAAGACCCTGGGGATAAACTCCTGCTACTATGCGGTAAGGCTTGAAAACGGCAATATTTTAAGGGTGGCGGACGAATCCCTTTCGGTGGAGGCGGTGGTTTTACAGCTTTTGCCCCCTATCGCCGCCATAGCTCTGCTCGCCCTTGTTTTGGCGCTTGTTTTGGCATCCTTCATCTTTAAAAGGATACTGAAGCCGATAAATGAAATCGACCTTGACAGACCCTTGGAGGATACCGCGTATGAGGAGCTCTCCCCCTTTGTGTCAAAAATAAACGCCCAGCAAAGAAGAATAAATCACCAGATAGCCGAGCTTAGGGCAAGCCGCCGCGAGTTTGAGACCATAGCCGAAAATATGAGCGAGGGGCTTTTGCTCACCGATACCAAGGGGCATATTTTATCCCATAATTCCAGCGTCAAGCGCTTTTTCGGGGTGCAGGACGATATAAACGGGCAAAATTTTCTGACCGTCAACCGAAGCGAGGTTTTCAGGGAGGTTTTCGATAATATAAGGGAGGGCCGCCACTGCGAAAACACCGTAACCGTAAGCGGTATGTATTACGAGGTCGCCGCCAACCCCGTTTTTGACGAGACGGGCGCTCCCTGCGGCGCGGTGATACTTATTGTCGATGTGACCGAAAAGGAAAAGCGGGAAAAGCTGAGGCGCGAGTTCACCGCGAATGTTTCCCACGAGCTTAAAACCCCCCTTACCTCAATTTTAGGCATTTCGGATATGCTTAAAAACGGCATTGTTGCCCCCGACGATATTAAGGGCTTCGGCGCGGACATAAACAAGGAGGCGGAAAGGCTTTTAAGCCTTGTAAACGACATAATAAAGCTTTCCGAGCTTGACGAGGGAACCGTGGGCGAGACCGAAAGGGTAGATCTTTACAAAACCGCTAAGGAGGCGGCAAAAAGCCTTGCCAAGATAGCCGAAAAGCGGGGGGTTACCGTTGAGGTTATCGGAGAAACCGCTGAAATCAGCGCCGGCGAATCCCTTATTTTTGAAATGATTTATAATCTTTGCGATAACGCGGTAAAATATAATAAGGAAAAGGGCTCTGTCACGGTAAATGTGGGTAATAAGGACGGCGCGGCGTTTGTTACCGTAAAGGATACCGGTATAGGCATCGCCCCCGAGCACACCGAGCGGGTTTTCGAGCGGTTTTACAGGGTTGACAAAAGCCGCTCAAAGCAAAGCGGCGGCACGGGTCTTGGGCTTTCTATTGTAAAGCACATCGCCGCCTCGTTCGGTGGAAAAATAACCCTTAACAGCACCTTAGGCGAGGGTACGGAAATCACCGTCACCTTTAACAAATAAATATTTTTCACATATAATGGGTTGAAAAACGGAAAGTTATGTGATATAATTTTTCCTGTATTAGGGAGTAGCCGACGGCGGTTTCCGCCGCAGTAGTTTGCGTCAATACGGATTTTCATCCCGCTTCTGCATTAAACGGCAAGACTTTTACTGTACTTAACTGTGCAGTAAAGGTCTTTTTTGTTTTAGTTCTTTCCAAATGTTGAGGTTCTCATTTGGCTCCCTCTGACGAGGGAGCTGTCGAGCAAAGCGAGACTGAGGGAGAGAAAAAGTTGCATTTTCTTGCAGCCTTACACCTTCTCTCCCTCCGTCACGGCAAAGCCGTGCCACCTCCCTCGTCAGAGGGAGGCGAGAATTGTTGAAATCCCGACATTTAGAATAGAACCTTTATTATTTTAAAAAGAGAGGTCAAAAAAATGTCACTCAGCGATTTTAGTTTCCTTGTAAGCAACATATTCGCCCTTGCCGACTGGCGGTATGTTACTATGTGGATTATAGGCGGACTGCTTATATTCCTTGCGATTAAGTACGAAATGGAGCCTACCCTCCTTTTGCCGCTGGGCTTCGGTACGATACTCGTAAACATCCCCTTTTCGGGGGCGTTGGACAGAACCCTCCAAAACGGCGAGGTCGAAGAAGGGGCGCTTTCCACCCTTTTCTCGGCAGGTATCGCCAACGAGCTGTTTCCGCTGATACTCTTTATCGGTATCGGCGCGATGATTGATTTCGGCCCCCTGCTTTCAAACCCAAAGCTTATGATTTTCGGTGCGGCGGCGCAGTTCGGCATTTTCTTTACTTTCTGTATGGCATCAATGTTCTTTACACAAAACGAAGCCGCTTCTATCGGTATTATCGGTGCGGCTGACGGTCCAACCGCTATCGTTGTCGCCAACAAGCTTTTGGGTGCGGATAACGATATAACCGGTGCGATTATGGTTGCGGCGTATTCCTATATGGCGCTTGTACCCATTATCCAGCCGCCGGTTATAAGGGCGCTCACCACCAAAAAGGAACGGCTTATCCGTATGCCCTACACCGAAAAGCAGGTCTCCAAGCTTACAAAAATCCTTTTCCCGATTGTAATTACAATAATCGCGGGCATTGTCGCTCCCGAATCGGTTTCGCTTATAGGCTTTTTGATGTTCGGCAACCTTATCAGGGAGTGCGGGGTCTTAAACTCCCTTTCGGAAACGGCGCAAAAGGTGCTTGCAAACCTAATTACAATCTTTTTGGGAATTACCATAGCTACCCAAATGCAGGCGGAAAAATTCCTAAGACCCGACACGCTCTTAATCTTGGGCTTAGGTCTCTTTGCCTTTATTTTTGACACGGCGGGCGGCGTGCTGTTTGCTAAATTCTTAAATATATTCCTTAAAAACAAAATCAACCCGATGATAGGCGCGGCGGGCATCTCCGCATTCCCGATGTCGGGCAGGGTCGTTCACAAAATGGCGCTTAAGGAAGACCCGCAGAACTTTATTTTGATGCAGTCTATCGGCGTTAATGTATCGGGTCAGATAGCCTCGGTAATAGCCGGCGGGCTGATACTTAATTTCTTTATGTGAGGTGATAAAAATGACATTTAATCCTATGAATTTTATAAATAATATTGGCTATATGGTAACAGGAATGATTACAATTTTCATTGTAATCGGTGTTATTATCTTAGTA
>JAXJVI010000050.1:0-7376 GCA_036308615.1 Acutalibacteraceae bacterium
GAAAGCTCGGGCTTGGGCTCGCCCTTCGGCTTGCCGAGGTGAGAGCAGAGAATAACCTTACCGCCGTCGGCAATAAGCTTTTTGATGGTGGGGAGAGCTGCGATGATGCGGTTTTCGTCGGTGATAACACCGTTTTTAAGCGGTACATTAAAGTCACAGCGAACGAGAACCTTTTGACCTTTAACATTAATGTCGTCAACGGTCTTTTTGTTAAGAGCGTTCATTGAGATACATCCTTTCAACATTGTTAAATTTTTTACAATACTATTTTACCACAAATTATAATTTTTTCAATATTTATTTTGAATTACCGTGTAAAAATTAGCAAATATCTTCCCATTTATAATTGTGCAACTGACCGAAATTGGAAAGCTGCGGATAATCCCACTGCCTTAATACCTCGTAAACCGCTATCGCTACCGAGTTTGAGAGGTTTAAGCTTCTGATTTCACCCTGCATTGGTATTCTTACGCACCGTTCGGGGTTTTTAATGAGCAGCTCCTCGGGCAGACCCTTTGTTTCCTTGCCGAAAAGCAGATAGCAGTTATCGGGGTAGGAGACCTCGGAGTGTGCTTTTCTGCCTTTTGTTGTGAAATAGAAAAAGGCGCCCTCATTCTTTGAAAAGAAATCCTCTAAGCCGTCATAATAGGTTATGTCAAGATAGTGCCAGTAATCAAGACCGGCGCGCTTTAGCTTTTTATCGTCAATATTGAAGCCCATCGGTTTGACGATATGAAGTCTCGCACCCGTAGCGGCACAGGTGCGGGCGACATTGCCCGTGTTCTGGGGAATCTCCGGTTCGACCATTACAATATTAATTTTAGGCATTCTTATCACCGTTTTTTATTTTTATTATACTGTTATCAAATTATGGTTGTCAAGCAGAGAAATTTGTATTATAATATACTCATATTATTGAAAGAAAGCGGGTTTTAGAATGAATAATATTTGGCACGATATTTCCCCCACCAGGATAACCCCCGAGGATTTCATCTGCGTAATCGAAATTTCAAAGGGAAGTAAAAAGAAATACGAGCTTGATAAGGAAACGGGACTTATAATTCTTGACCGTATTCTTTACACCTCTACCCACTATCCCGCGAACTACGGCTTTATCCCGCGCACCTACGGCGACGATAACGACCCCCTTGATGTTCTGCTCCTCTGCGCCGAGAAATTAGAGCCGTTAAGCCTTGTGCGGGCATATCCCATAGGGGTAATTAAAATGATAGACGGCGAAAGTAACGATGAAAAGATAATAGCCATTCCCTTTAACGACCCGTCTTATAATGAGTACAAGGATATTGACGACCTGCCGAAGCATATTTTCGACGAAATGCGCCACTTCTTTGAGGTTTATAAAAATCTTGAGCATAAAAAGACCGCCGTTGATGATGTAAAGGGCAGGGAGGACGCTGTAAAAATAATAGAATCGGCTATCGAAAGCTATAAGATACATTTTAACAAATAGGAGATTTCATAACCTATTTGTGCTTACGCTTTAGCGGCAGAATGGAGATTAATATGAAAATGCAGGAAAGCGTCCTACGGCGTGTAAGAGCGGTCGAGGAGAAAAACGGAATAAAATACGCCAAAACGGACGGAAGGCTGTATAAAACCTTAAGGGTCTTTTATATAATTATTTTCGCATACACAATGGCTATAAATCTGCTTTATATCGCGGGCATGGCTTTTGTGCACGGCGGAACCGATGATTTTAAGAATATAGCAAACAGCTTTATTTCGGTCTGCATATGTACCGCGCTTATAATCGCGGGATTTGTTTTAAGCTTTTTCAGGTTTAAGCTTGTTGCGGGGATAATAAGCATAGTCCCCGAAATTTTCTTAATACCCGTTTTCGGCGTTGTATTGAGGGACAGCCTCGGCTTTATGGGCTTTAAAGCCTCCTTTTACTGGCGGCATTTAGTACCGCTGGTACTTCTGGTAATACTGATGACCGCGGCAACGGTTATCGCGGTAAGGGCGCGGATTAAGACCGAAAAGCAGTATAAAAAGGTTACGGATAACCTTTATAAGCTTTATAAGGAAAGCGGAGCGGACATTTCAGACGGGCAATGGGAGGAATTTTTGGCAAACTACGACCCGACAGACTATAAAAAGATTTTTTAAGCGGAAGAAATAATTAAAAACAGAGAAACGGCAGTTTTCGAAAGAGAATTGCCGTTTCTTTTTGTGTGTCCACGGCTTTGAAAACACAATATGTGCGCATTTTCAAAAATAATAATAAAAAAATTATGTAAACTGAAAAAAACACTTGATTTTTCCGATTGCGGGACTTATAATACAATTATAGTGGTGTGAAGTGGAGTAAAAAACCATAAAAGTGCATTAAAGTGGAGCGGAAAGGAGTGAAAACCGTGCTTTTTGGCGGATATCAGCATAATATCGATAAAAAGGGCAGGGTTTTTATTCCCGCAAAGCTTCGTGAAGAGCTTGGCAGCGGCTTTATGATTTGCCGCGGCATTTACGGAAAACGCTGTCTGTGCGTTTACTCGGCAGAGCAGTGGGACAAGCTTGTTGAAAAAATAGGCACACTGCCGAGTACAAAGTCAAGCGCGGTCAAGCGTTTTTTGTATGACGGCGCGTTTAATGTTGACTTTGATTCCCAGGGGAGAATACTTATTCCGCCCGTTTTGCGCGAATACGCACAGCTTGAGGGCGAGGCGCACATCATAGGAATGGATACCAACCTTGAAATTTGGAATACCGAGCTTTGGAACGAGGAGAATGCTAAGTACACTCCCGAATCCATTGCCGATATTATGGAAGAGCTTAACTTCTGATGGAATTTATACACAAATCGGTGTTGCTTGAAGAGACGATAGCGGCGCTTAACATAAAGCCGGATGGAGTTTATGTTGACGGTACTGCCGGCGGTGCGGGACACTCGTCGGAAATAGCTAAAAGGCTTACAGGCGGATTTTTGTACGCTCTTGACCGCGATCCCGACGCGGTGAAAACAGCAGCCGAAAGGCTAAAGGCTTACCCCGCAAAGGTGATTGAAAGCAACTTTTGCGATATGGCGTCGGTTTTAGCAGGCGAGGGAGTAGACTGCGTGGACGGCGTTCTTTTGGACTTGGGGGTATCATCTTATCAGCTCGACAGCGCCGAACGAGGCTTTTCCTACCGCGCGGACGCCCCGCTTGATATGCGAATGAGCAAAAGCGGATTATCCGCCGCGGATATTGTCAATACTTATTCCGTACAGCAGCTGACCGATATTTTCAGAGATTACGGCGAGGAAAAATTCGCCTATAAAATAGCGAACAGAATAGCTAAAGAGAGGGAAAAGGAGCCTATTCTTAATACGCTTAGACTGGCGGATGTAATAGCCTCCTCTGTCCCCGCCGCCGCAAGACGGGACGGGCATCCCGCCCGCAAATGCTTTCAGGCAATAAGGATTGCCGTAAACGGCGAGCTTGATATTTTAGGCGGGGCGCTCGATGGCGCGTTCGGTCTGCTTAAAAGGGACGGAGTGCTTGCGGTTATAACCTTCCACTCCCTTGAGGATAGGATTGTAAAGCAAAAATTCAAGGAGTATTGCACGGGCTGTATCTGCCCGCCCGATTTTCCCGTATGTGTGTGCGGCAGAACACCCGAAGGGCGTTTGGCTTTTAAAAAGCCGATAGAGCCCGGCGAAAAAGAGCTGAACGAAAACCCGAGAAGCAGAAGTGCAAAATTAAGGGTAATAATTAAAAATTAAGGAGAACGGTTATGAATAATATGAAGTATTATAACGACAGCTTGGCATACGATTTTGAGATGTTTATGCCTAAAACCGCCGAGCGTGATAAAGCACGGGATAATATTGTTGTAATGCCCAAAGCCGCTGAACGCACAAAGAAGCGTACCCGTGCGGCGGCTAAAAGTCTTTCTTCGCCGATGCTTCTTATTATGACAGTGGTTTTCATTCTTGCGGGACTTTGCGGAAATATCGCACTCAGAATTCAGATAAATGAGGTTAATTCCGAAATCAATGAAATGAAGTCCTCCATAAACGAGCTTGACAGCGTTAAGACAAGCCTTGAGGTTGAAATGCAGCGCAGAATTTCTTATTCTAATTTGGAGCTTGAGGCAACTCAGCTTGGAATGAGAAAAATGGAAAAGGACAATGTTAAGTATATAAGGGTAAACGATAAGGATAAGGCAGTAACGGCTAATGGGGAGACCGTAACCGCCGAGTAATAATAGTACAAGTGTTAATAATATATTATCTGTAGTAATAACAAGATACGAGAGTTGTTTTGCCGACTCTCGTATTCGGGTTTAGAAAGGAAGCGAGTGCCGTGTCTGTAAAACCGGGAAAAATAATGGTTACAAGAGCAATCGTGGTTATGATAGCGCTCATACTCGCGCTTTCGATAGTCTCGGGAGCGAGCCTTGTAAACATAATGGTAATCAACGGCGAAAAATATCAGAACGACGCTTCCGAGCAGCAGCTTTACGACAGCCTTGTCTCCGCTCCGCGCGGGGATATTTATGACCGAAATATGCAAAAGCTTGCCACAAGCTCGCCCGCCTGGACGGTTTACATAACACCGAACGGAATCAAAAAGCTCAAGGAGGACGAGGCGGCTGAGGTCAAGGAAAAAATAGCCGAGGGACTTTCCCGAATTTTAGAGCTTGATTACGAAACGGTTTACGGCTATTGTGAAAAGAATTCTTACTATGTTATAGTTAAGAAAAAGGTTGAAAAAACGGTTGCCGATGAGGTAAGGCAGTTTTTGCTTGATAACAAGGATTTGGAGCTTACCCAGTATGTCGGTCTTGACGAGACCACGAAAAGATATTATCCGAACGATAATTTAGCCTCGGTAGTGCTCGGCTTTGTCGGCTCGGATGACCAGGGGCTCTCGGGTATAGAAAGCTATTACGATAACGATTTAACGGGTATTGCGGGACGCGTTGTTGCCGCAAAGAACGCCGCGGGAACCAATATGCCCTTTTCCTACGAAAAGGTTGAGGAGGCAACCCAGGGAAAATCTCTTGTGCTGACCCTTGATTCCTATGTGCAGTATACCGCGGAAAAATATTTGGAAACCGCCATTGAGGCAAACCAAATCGCCGAGCGCGGCGCGGCGGTCGTTATGAATGTTAACACGGGCGCGATACTCGCTATGGCTGTTAAGGGTGATTTTGACCCGAACGATCCCTTTACGCTGTCCTCCGCCGATATGCAAAAGGTGGACGCCGTAACCGACGAAGAGGAGAAAAAGACCCTTAAATCGGAGCTTCTCAACCGCCAATGGCGAAACAAAGCGGTTTCGGACACATATGAGCCGGGCTCGGTTTTTAAGGTTGTAACTGCCGCGATTGCGCTGGAAGAAAATCTTATCAACAAGAATTCCAGCTTTTACTGCAACGGTCACGCTACCGTTGCGGGTCAGCGTTACAGCTGTCATAAGCTTTCCGGCCACGGCTCGCAAAATCTTATGCAGGCGATTTCAAACTCCTGTAACCCCGCGTTTATCACGATTGGGCAGTTTGTGGGCGTGTCCACCTTTTCAAAATATTTTAAGGCGTTTGGGCTTACCGAAAAAACCGGAATAGATTTGCCGGGCGAGGCGACCTCTACCTACCATAAGGAAGAAAATATGGGCCCTGTAGAGCTTTCCTCAAGCTCATTCGGTCAAACCTTTAATGTAACCCCGATTCAGCTTATCACAGCAATAGCCGCGTCGGTAAACGGCGGATATCTCGTCCAGCCCCATTTGGTTGAAAAGAAGCTTGACGAAAACGGAAAGACGGTGGAGACCGTGTCCACCTCTTATAAGCGTCAGGTAATTTCCGAGACCACCTCGGCTACCATGAGAGAGCTTATGCAGTATGTTTCGGAAAACGGCGCAAAGAATTCCTTGGTTGCGGGATATAACATCGGTGCAAAAACCGGTACATCCCAAAAGGTCGCTAAAATTCAGGCAACCGGCGACCATTATCTGTATATCGGCTCCTGCGTAACAGTAGCCCCGATTGAAAATCCCGAAATAGCGGTACTGGTACTGCTTGACGAGCCTAAGGGCGATAAATATTACGGCGGCGTTATTTCGGCTCCTGTCAACTCCCAGATTATGGCGGATGTTCTGCCGTATCTCGGGTATGAGCCGAGCTATTCCGAGGAGGAGCTTAAGAACCTTACCCTTACCGTGCCGGACACCGTGGGAGCGGGTATAGATGAAGCAAAATCAAAAATATCTGCCGCAAAGCTCGAATGTAAGGTTGTGGGCTCGGGCGAAAAGGTTGTGCGCCAGCTGCCCGAAGCGGGAAGTAAGGTAATTTCCGGCGGAGCGGTTATAGTATATACAGAGGAGGGCGCATCCGAAACCGTGACCGTCCCGAATCTTTTAGGGCTTACCGCTACCGAGGTTAATAAAATCGCCGCAAGCTCCAATGTTAATGTGGAGTTTTCGGGCAATACCGAGTCGGGCGGACTTAAGTCCTATAAGCAAAGCATCGAGGCGGGTCAGTCGGTTGACGCGGGTACGGTAATTACGGTTTATTTCAGAGACGAAAATGTTGTTGACGGTTAGGCCGGTTCGACTATCGTCAGCCTAAATCTTGCTATCTTAAGAGGGAGAAAAAATGAAGCTTATTAATTTGATTGAATGCAGTGAAGCTCTTGCCGATAAGGATATTACGGGAATAACCTGTGACTCAAGACAGGTAAAGGCGGGCTTTGCCTTTGTTTGTATAAACGGCGCTAAGGCAGACGGTCACGATTATGCCGAAAAAGCCCTTGAAAACGGCGCGGCAGTGATTGTTTCCGAGCGCGATTTGGGACTTAAATCTCAAATTACCGTTCCCGATACCCACGCGGCGTATGCCGATATGTGCGCTAAATGGTTCGGCAATCCCGCCGACAGCCTTAAGCTTTTGGGAGTGACGGGTACAAACGGAAAGACCTCCGTTACTTATATGATGAAGAAAATACTTGAAAAATCAGGGTATAAGGTGGGTCTTATAGGTACAATACAGAATATGATAGGCGACGAGATTATCGCCGCCCACAACACAACACCCAACGCTTATGAGCTTAACTCCCTTTTTGCCCTTATGAAGGCAAAGGGCTGTACCTATGTTATTATGGAGGTTTCCTCCCACGCTCTCGACCAGTCCAGGGTTTACAGGCTGAACTTTGAGGCGGCTATGTTTACAAATCTTACCCAGGACCACCTTGATTATCATATTACTATGGAAAACTATCTTGCCGCTAAGAAGAAGCTCTTCGGTATGTGCAAAACCGCGGTTATCAACAGCGACGACCCATATTCGGAAGAACTTGTAAAAGGGCTTGACTGCAGGATGGTTACCTATTCTTTAGGCGATAGCTCTACCTACAGCGCAAAGGGGGTTAATTA
>JAXJVI010000051.1:0-1733 GCA_036308615.1 Acutalibacteraceae bacterium
CTTCCCCGTGTAGTCGCTTAACTTGTTGTTATTCTAATTTGTTGAGGGGCGTAGGCAATTTCAAATGCCCGCGTCCCTTTTCAATTTTCACGTGAAACAAAAGACAAAAACGAGATGATAAGACTATCAGACATACAAGATGCGCTTCTGCATTTGGTAGGATGGGAGCAGTCATACGTGCCGAGCGATTATTTGTCCGATTTGACCGAGAGCGAGAGCGGATTGAAGTTTCAAGATGCGCACCCACTTTGTACCCTCGACAACATCAAGGCGATAATCCCCGACAATTTCAAATTGCAATACCCCGAATGGAATATTAACTCGCTTTATGCAAAGGGCGCAAAGGTTCAATGTGGCGGTGTTATTTGGTATGCAACCGCAGCGAACACGGGCGAGAAACCACCCATCGAAGATTGGCACGGCGATTACTCGGAGCAATATCCGGGCAGTTGGCAGCCTTATAACTTCCTTACTGACTACCTTACAAAACTTACAAAAAACGGCATCGCCCAAATGGTTCAAAATTGGTTGACGATGAAAAAGTCATCAGCCGAAACGAAATCATTGTTGGAGCGGCGCACGTTCTTTGATGGCGCGGGACGTATCGCGGCAGCGCAAAACAACAGCGGCAAAATTGTTGGCTTTGAGATTGTGCCGGTGCGGTCTATGGGCGTAACAATGAAGATTGAAAAAATAGGTCTGCAAATGACCGGCGGCACGGGTGTTGTAAAGATGCATTTGTTTCATTCCTCACAGCCCGACCCGATTAAAACCTTTGATTTGGATTTTACCAAAACAAACGGCGGTTTTCAATGGTTCACGCTTACCGATTGTTATCTTCCCTACATTGCAGACGGCAACAATGCGGGCGGCGCGTGGTATTTGTGTTACAATCAAAACGACTTGCCCGAGGGTATGAAAGGCATCAACGTTTCAAAAGATTGGTCGCGAGAGCCTTGCGGCACTTGCAACATCGGCAACCTTGAAACGTGGCGGCAACTGACAAAATATATGCAAATATCGCCCTTTGCCGTTCCCGCCTTGCAGACGTTTGCGGAATATCCCGAATTGTGGGATATCGAAAGGAATATCTACACCAACACTTGCAATTATGGCATTAATTGTGAGGTGTCAGTAGGCTGTGACTTGACCGATTTTATTATCAGTCAAAGGAATTTGTTTGCAGACGCTTTGCAGCATCAAGTTGCCTACATTGCATTGCGCACGATGGCGATGAATCCCGATACAAGGGTAAACCGTAACCAATCCAACGTGTCAAGACTTGATATTCTGTATGAGCTTGACGGCAACACCGACGCAAAACATCCCGACGGCTTAGGTCAGAAACTCAAAAATATTTACAACGCCCTTGAAGTTGACACAAACGGTCTCGACCGCATTTGTCTGACTTGCAACAATGGCGGCGTTAAATATCGCACTGTATAGTTAATATCACTTGATGGATGTTTTTTGTTTATTGACGTTTTTTGTCTAACGCACTCGGCATAAAAACCGAGTGCTTTTAAATGTTGATTATGACGATAGCGGGACTTATAGACGGCACAAGGAAATTCTGACAAGACGTTGAGAGCGGGCGGTTAATTCAGAATTGTATCACCCTCAACGAAAAGGAAATCGTGTCTATGAATACCGAGGAGCAACTTTTCAAAGAGGGCGAAAATGCCCTTGGTGTTACCATTCGGTCATATCAGCCTTACACCCCCGTCACAATC
>JAXJVI010000052.1:0-24308 GCA_036308615.1 Acutalibacteraceae bacterium
ACCCCTACAAACCCCGATTTTTTACAGTACCGAAAAAATTTAAAAATATTTTTACAAATTAAAGGCAAATTTAAACCCGCTTTTTCTATTGTATAGTTTTGTATTTTTTCACCGATAATATTTTAGGGTGATAAAATGCAAAAAGGAAAAATTAAATTTATGCTTTTTTCAATAGGTGCGGTAGGCTACGGCTTGATTGAGATAATTTGGCGTGGGTACACCCATTGGTCAATGCTTGGAGCCGGCGGCATATGCTTTATGTTTTTCGGAACCCTGAGCGAAAAATTCAAAAAAGCGGGGCTTATTATTAAAAGCCTTATAGGCAGCGGCTTTGTTACGGCGATAGAATTCATATTCGGCGTTATTTTTAATATAATTTTAAAAAAGAATGTGTGGGACTACAGCAAAATGCCGATGAACATAGGCGGTCAGATTTGTCTGCCCTACTCCTGCCTTTGGGTGCTTTTAAGCCTTGTCTGCATACCTTTTGCGGGAAAAGTGAATAAGCGATTGAAAAAACTGAAATAAGTGGTATAATAACCTTAAACCGATATTATTTGCAAGGTGGAACGCATTTTGGATTTTCTGCACAGAACCTGGGCTGAGATTGATACCGACGCCCTGGTACATAATTTTGAACTTATAAAAAAAGAAGCCGCAGGGGCAAAGCTTATGGCGGTAGTAAAGGCGGACGCCTACGGCCACTCGGTTAGAATTGTCGCTCCCCTCTTAGAACAGCACGGAGCGGACGCCTTCGCCGTTTCAAACATTGAAGAAGCGATTACCCTTCGCGGTTGCGGGATAACAAGGCCCATCTTAATTTTAGGCTATACCCCTGTGAGTATGGCGGCACAGCTTTATTTAAACGATATTGCGCAATGCGTTTACTCCCCCGAATACGCCGCCGCCCTCTCCGAGAGAGCCTCTTCGGACGGGGTCAAGGTCAAGGTGCATATAAAGCTTGACACGGGTATGAGCCGTTTGGGCTTCGACTGCCGCGATGAAAAGCTTTCGGGAATTGAGGACGCTATAAACTCCGCAAAGCTTAAGGGCTTTTTATTCGAGGGGATTTTCACCCACTTTGCGGTATCGGACCGCACCGAAGCTACCGAAGACGGCTTTACCGATGAGCAGTATCGCCGCTTTTTCGCCGCTGCCGAACGCTTTGAGAAGGCGGGGCTTAAAGCAAAATACCGCCATTGCTGTAATTCCGCCGCCTTTTGTCTCGATAGCGATAAGCATTTCGATATGTGCCGACCCGGTATTATTCTCTACGGTCTTACCCCGTCAAGCGATTTGAAGCTTAAGGAAGATTTTATCCCCGTTATGACCGTAAAATCGGTAGTATCTATGGTGAAAACAATTAAAAAGGGGGACACCGTAAGCTACGGCAGAACCTTTACGGCGGAAAAAGAAATGAAAATCGCAACCGTTACCGCAGGCTATGCGGACGGCTATCCGCGTCTGCTTTCAAACAGGGGCTATGTGCTGATTAACGGCAAAAGGGCAAATATAATCGGCAGAATCTGTATGGATCAGATGTCGGTGGATGTTTCGGATATAGATAATGTAAAACAGGGCGACGAGGTTATTCTATTTGGCAAAACTCTGCCTGTAGAGGAGCTTGCCGATATATGCGGCACTATCAATTACGAAATAATCTGCGGGATTTCTCCCAGAGTACCGAGAATTACGGTAGCCAAAGCATTTAAACCTGAACAAGTTTGAATGCTTTGGCTAAAAGGAAAAAGGAAATGAAAAAATACATTCTCTCCCTTGACGAGGGCACGACAAGCGCCCGCGCCATACTTTTTGACAGGGACGGCAACGCCGTTTATACAGCACAGCGCGAATTTACGCAAATTTATCCAAAGCCGGGGTTCGTGGAGCACGACCCTATGGAAATATTTTCCTGCCAATATTCCGCAATAACCGAAGCCATAACACAAATTGGCGTGTCACCCGCGCAAATTGCGGCAGTAGGCGTTACTAACCAGCGCGAAACCGTGATTATTTGGGATAAAACAACAGGAAAGCCGATTTATAACGCGATAGTTTGGCAATGCCGACGCACAGCAGATTTATGCGAGGAGCTAAAGGCCGAGGGACTTGAACCTTATGTTAAAAGTGTTACGGGGCTTTGCATTGACGCATATTTCAGCGGCACTAAAATCAAATGGATACTTGATAATGTAAAAGGCGCGCGCGAAAGGGCGAAAAAGGGCGAACTGCTTTTAGGCACGGTGGACACCTGGCTTATCTGGAAGCTGTCGGGCGGCAAAATTCACATTACCGACCGCACCAATGCTTCCCGCACTATGCTTTATAATATACATACTCTCGACTGGGACGATACATTACTTAATAGGCTTGATATTCCCCGTTGTATGTTGCCGCAGGTTAAATCAAGCAGTGAAATATACGGATTTGTAAACATATTAGGGGAAGAAATACCCGTTTCGGGAATAGCGGGCGACCAACAGGCGGCGCTCTTTGGGCAGAAATGCTTTTCTGCGGGCGACATTAAAAACACCTACGGCACAGGCTGTTTTCTGTTAATGAACACGGGCTATAAACCCTTTGAAAGCCAAAACGGACTTCTTACAACAATAGCCGCCTCTCCTCAAAATGACAAGGTATCTTATGCGTTAGAAGGCAGTGTTTTTGTAGGCGGAGCAGTTATTCAATGGCTCAGGGACGAAATGGGGCTTATTAAAACCTCGGCGGAGAGCGAAAAAGCCGCCCTTTCGGTTGAAAACAGCGCAGGGGTTTACATAGTTCCCGCCTTTGCGGGACTTGGCGCTCCGTATTGGGATATGTACGCGAGAGGTACAATCTGCGGACTTACAAGAGGCGCCGGCAAGAACCATATTGTACGGGCGGCGCTGGAATCCATCGCCTACCAAACAAACGATTTAATCGCCGCTATGAAAGCCGATACAGGACTTAATATCAGCTCTCTCAAGGCAGACGGCGGTGCGTCTTCAAACGCCTTTTTAATGCAGTTTCAGTCGGATATTTCTAAGCTTTCGGTTGTATGCCCAAAAAGCACGGAAGCTACCGCCGCAGGCGCGGCTTATTTAGCGGGACTCGGCATCGGTTTTTGGGAAAGTACCGATGAGATTATGACCCTTGACTGCAAAAATACAGTATTTACTCCTCAAACAACAGAAAACGAGCGTACACAGCTTTTAAACGGCTGGAAACGCGCTGTTAAAAGTGCTAAAGCCTTTTCCGAAAAAGCTTAAGGAGGCAACAGATATGACCTATGAAATTAAAACTATCGAGGTGCAAAGCACCGATAATATTCACGCGCTTAAGGGGCTTATATACATACCCGAGGGCGAAATCAAGGGAATTTTCCATCTTGTTCACGGTATGTGCGAATATATCGGGCGCTACGCGCATATTTTTTCCGCCCTTGCGGAGCAGGGCTATCTATGTTGCGGCTACGATAATTTGGGTCACGGCAAAACTGCAAGGGACGAAAATGAGTTAGGCTTTATCGCCCACCGCGACGGCTGGAAGTATCTTGTAAAGGATGTAAAGGCTTTTGAGGATGCCGTACGGAAAATCTACCCCGATATTCCCCTTTACCTTATGGGTCATTCTATGGGCTCTTTTATTACCCGGATTGCCGCCGAAAATTACGGTGACGGGATAGAAAAATTCATTATCTGCGGCACAGGCGGACCTAACCCTGCCGCCCCGTTAGGACTTATAGCCACCGACATTATGCGGCTGTTCTTTGGCAAAAAGCACAGGTCAAATCTTGTTAATAAGCTGGCGTTCGGTGCTTATAACAAGCGGTTTGAAGGAGAATCCGAGTTCGAGTGGATAACGACCGACCGAGATGTTATCACTAAATACGAGGAGGATAAATACTGCAATTTTAAATTTACGGTATCGGCAATGCACGACCTTATAAAATTAAATCAGCTTGCAAACCGTGCCGCGTGGTTTAAAAATATGCGCAAAGACCTGCCCGTTATGCTGATTTCAGGAAGTGACGACCCCGTTGGCGCATATGGCAAGGGCGTTACAAAGGTTTACGAAAGGCTTAAATCCGCAGGTGTAAATGATGTTACGCTCAAGCTTTATAACGGTTGCCGCCACGAAATTCACAATGACACTTGCAAGGAAGATGTAATAAAGGATATTTTACAATTTATCGAAAAATAAAACCGCGCACGGCCAGCCTTACCGGTTAGCCGTGCGCTTTATATCAAGGGGTATGAATCGGTTATTTAAAGGCAGTCAAAGACAGCCGCCGATATTAGGGATATCCCACAAGCAACCCCTGATAATATATTATGCTTTAGTTTTAAATCGGTGACTTGCGAATAAACAAAACGCCGAGGGTATTTGCGCCGCAATGTGACGAAACGGTACAGCCGGCACGGGTCAAAAAGACTTCCTTAAAGGGCGCTTTGCTTTTTACAAGCTCAACCAATTCGTTCATAAGCTCGGGGTCACAGCCCGCGTGGGTTACGAAAACACGGTCGAGGTCAATATCCGAGTAATCGGAGATTTTCTCGCTTACATACTGCTTTGCAACCTCGCTGAATTTGCCGCGGTACTTCTTCGCGACATCCATTTTACCCTCCTTAACCTGTATGCAGGGCTTAAGCTTTAAAAGGTTAGCGCCCAGCACCGCAAGGGCGGAGCAACGGCCGCCCTTATAAAGATATTCGAGACTGTCAATAACGAAGGAGGCGTCAACGCAGGGTACGAGCGCACGTGTTTTTTGTACGGTTTCTTCCGCCGAAAGCCCGTTAGCTATCATTTCCGCAGCCGCAACAACGAGCAGTCCCCCGCCTGTTGAAAGGTTCTTGGTATCGATAACATAAACATTGCCGACCTCTTCTGCCGCAATGCAGGCGTTATTGTATGTTGAGGACATTTCGGAGCTGATTGTAAAATGAATAACGGTCTTCCCCGCCTCGCAAAAGGGCTTAAAAAAATCGATGCAGTCCCCTACATTGGTAGCGGCGGTTTTGGGCAGCTCTCCTGTTTTATCGTGATGGGCATAAATATCATCGGGGTTAATATCAACCCCGTCGGTATAAGCCTTATCCCCAAGGGTTATTTTAAGGGGCATTACCGTAACATTATAGCGTTCACGAAGCTCCTTGCTTAAATCGGTTGTACTGTCGCTCGTTATAACAACATTAGAATTCAAACTAACACCTTCTAAATTTATTAATATAACAAATTATAACATTAAAATTACATTTTAGCAACAAAAAATATTGTTCTTTTTTGCTATCTGTAATAATTTGTAATTAAAATATTATATATTTTTTAGGGGGAGTGTGTTAAAATAGAATTGCGGATTTTTTCTGGCAGGAATAACAAAAGAGAAAGGACCATAAAATTGAAATTCTTTAAATCGGCTTCAAACATCATCCTCACCTGTATTATTTTTGTTCTTGTCGGCGCGCTTGTTTGTTCACTGGTGGTTATTAAAAAGAAGGATAACTACATAAAATCGGTAAAGGCCCAAATTTCGGAAAATGATAACCAAATTGAAGATTCCGAGGCGCTGATTGCCGAATACGAAAAGCAGATAGCCGAAAAGGATCAAGCAAACAATGACATTGCCTCACAGTTAGAAGAGGCAAAAAATGAAAAAAAGAGGCTTGAGGATGAAAACGCAGCGCTTAAGAAAAAAATCGAAACCTTAAGCGCGCAAAAGGCGGCAGAGGCGGCGGCGGTATCGTCGCCGCAGTCACCCGTGCCAAGCGGCGAAAGGGTCTGCTATCTGACATTTGACGACGGTCCTTCCAAAAACACTCCGCTGATTCTTGACATACTTAAAAATTATAACGCCAAAGCTACCTTTTTTGTTATAAACTCCGCCGATATAGGCTATATCAAAAGGATTCACGATGAGGGGCACACGGTAGGTCTTCACACCGCAAGCCATAACTACGCACAAATTTATTCAAGCACGGACGCTTATTTTAACGACCTACAGCAGATTTCGGACAAGGTTGAAAGCATTATCGGCATAAGACCTACGGTTATGAGATTTCCGGGCGGAAGCAGTAACAAAATAAGCGCGAAATACTGCAAAGGAATTATGACCCAACTTGTCACCCTTGTTCCGCAAAGGGGCTACTCTTATTTTGATTGGAATATTTCCTCGGGAGACGCCGACTCTACCACACCGAGCTACACCTATATAAGAAATAATGTGCTTAACAACGCAAGAAACAAGAACTCCATATGTGTGCTTATGCACGATGCGGCGGCAAAAACCACAACGGTTCAGGCTCTGCCCGAAATAATAGAGGGACTTGCAAATATGGGCTACCGATTTGAGGCATTAACACCCGAATCCTACGGATACCACCACCAAAATCTTAATAACTGATATTTTAAAAAGCAGGAACGCAAGCTGAATTGCATTCCTGCTTTTTTTACACCGTAAAACGATTGTAGATTTCGCCGGTTTCAAGGTCTTTCCAGTAGAAGACACCGTTTTCGCTTATCATATAGCTGTGGGGACTGTCCTCCTTAGGGATTGAAACCGAGCCGCAGTTCATATAAATATAATCCTCGTGCTCTGTGCATTTAGGTATATGGGTGTGACCGTTTAGGAGTATATCGCCCTTGCAAAGCGGCGGAAGCTTACCCTCGTTGTATATATGCCCGTGGGTAGCGTAAATAATACGCTCTCCCAAAGATATTACCGCATAATCGGCAAGAACGGGAAATTGGAGCACCATTTGGTCAACCTCGGTATCGCAGTTGCCGCGAACACAAAAAATTTTATTTTTAAGCGGATTTAATTGACCTATAACAGCTTTAGGAGCATACTCCCGCGGTAAATCGTTGCGCGGTCCGTGATAAAGAATATCTCCGAGTAAAAGGATTTTATCAGCTTTTTCTTTTTCAAAAGCTTCAATCAACCTTTTGCAGTAATAGGCAGATCCGTGAATATCCGAAGCAATCAGTAATTTCATACCGCCACCTACGCAAAAATCAGGAAGTAACCGAGCACAACTATACCGAGGACAATTCTGTACCAGCCAAAGGCGGTGAAATCGTGCTTTCTGATATAGCTCATAAGGAACTTAATTACCAAAACCGACACTATAAAGGCGGTAACCATACCCACAAGCAGTACCGCAAGCTCGGCAGAGGTGAAATTAAGTCCGAACTTTAAAAGCTTAATAAAGCTCGCGCCGAACATAACGGGAACGGCGAGATAAAAGCTGAATTCTGCCGCCGCAACTCGGGAAACGCCGATTATAATAGCGCCTAAAATAGTCGAGCCGCTTCGTGAAGTGCCGGGAATCAGCGAGAGAGCCTGAAAAAGACCGATAATAAGGGCAGTCTTATAAGAAATATCCGAAATGCCCCTGTATTTAGGGCTTACTCCGCGATTGCGGCGCTCAATCAGTATAAAGAGCACACCGTAAATAATAAGCATCGCCGAAACTACAATATAGTTATGAAAATACTTTTCAAATACATCGTCAAGCGGAATACCTATTATCGCCGCGGGGAGCATTGCGACAATAACCTTGAACCACATATCCATTATGTCCTTCTTGATTATTCCGCCGCTCTTTGTTATGTAGTTATAGCCCTTTGTCTTATCAAGTGTAAAAGGCCACAGCTTTTTCCAAAAAATCACCACAACCGCGAGTATTGCTCCGAGCTGAATTACAACATTGAACATTTCCTTAAACTCTTCGCCCATACCGAGCTTAATAAACTCATCGGCTAAAATAAGGTGTCCCGTACTGCTTATGGGCAGCCATTCGGTAACTCCCTCGATTATTCCCAAGATAATTGATTTTAAAATTTCTACCATACCGTTCCTCCGAAAAGCGCTAAGAAATTGCCGGCTTATTCGCCGGCAATTTCCTTATATAATTTAATATATGCGTTAGCCGAATTACCCCAGCTGTTGTCGCAATTCATTGCGCGCTTTCTTAAAATATTCCAGCCGTCCTTATCGCTAAAGCCGGCAAGCGCACGCCATACAGCATCTTCCATTTCGTGGGCGTTGTAGTTCTTAAAGGTAAAGCCGTTACCCTCTCCGTCTCCGCTGTCGGAAATAGTATCGTTAAGACCGCCTGTTTCCCTTACAATAGGTATTGTACCGTAACGGAGCGCTACCATTTGCGCAAGACCGCAGGGCTCGCTTTGGCTGGGCATTAAGAAAATATCCGCTCCTGCATATATTCTGTGTGCAAGCTGAGGATTAAAGCCAAGCTTAAGACCGACCTTATCAGGGTACTTCTGCGCCATTTCGTGGAAAAAGGTTTCAAACTCCCACTCCCCCGAACCTAAAATTGCAAATTGAAGGTCGGCACGCAGCAGTTCTTCAAAAACCCGCTTTACAAGGTCAAGACCCTTGTGCTTTACAAGACGGGTCACCATTCCGATAACAGGCACCTGAGGGTTCTCCGGCAGACCCAACTCATTTTGCAGACATTTCTTATTATAAGCCTTACCCTTTAAATCGTCAACACCGAAATTTTTATAGATAAGCGGGTCGGTTTCGGGGTTGTAGACCTCGTAATCAATACCATTTACAATTCCCGTAAGCTTAAAGGTAAAGTTTTTAAGAATATTGTCGAGTCCGTGGGAATAATAGGGCTGTAAAATTTCATTAGAATATGTCGGAGACACGGTTGTTATCTTGTCGGCACACTGAATAGCACCCTTCATAAAGTTTACACAGCCGTCATACTCAATAACGCTTTGGCTCTCGTACGGTATACCGAGCACATCGCCGTTAAGGTCAAGTCCGTATTTGCCCTGATATTGAATGTTATGAATGGTAAACACCGTTTTAATATTACGGTATGTGTCGGTGCCTCGGTACATAGTGTTGAGGAATACCGGTACAAGGGCGGTCTGCCAATCGTTGCAGTGAATAATATCCGGAGTAAAACCGATATGCGGAATTATATCCAGCACCGCGCGGGAGAAGAAGGCAAAGCGCTCGGCGTCGTCATAATAACCGTAAAGTCCGTCACGGCCGAAATAGTACTGATTATCTATGAAATAGTAAATCATTCCGTCAACATGGGCTTCAAATATTCCGCAGTACTGGCGTCTCCAAGCAACCGATACGGTAATGCTTTTGACAAAGACCATTTTTTCCCGCATTTCTGCGCTTATGCAATTATAAAGGGGCATAACCACTCTGCAGCCGATAAATCTGCGGCGCAACGCCTTCGGCAAAGCGCCCGCAACATCAGCAAGTCCTCCCGACATCGCAAAGGGTAAAACCTCGCTTGAGGCAAATAATACTTTCATTGTGCTGTTTCCTTTCCAAGCAAAGCCGACAAATCCGAACCTGATTTTAAAGGGCGGATTTTCACCTTTGCATTGTTAAAATACTCGTAAATACTTAAAAATTTACTGTGTTTTGTGCCTCGCACAGACAAAATCCGTCACTTTAAAATTCTGCGACCTAAAACGAGCAGAATTTTGAGTGATTTTTGATTTGAGCGAGACCGTAAGGCTAACGCCTATGGTTGAGCGAAAACCGAAAAGCGCCGAAATTATGCCGTTTTAGGCATGTTCGGATTTGTCGGCTTTGCTTAGAGTACCTGATTCTTTTTAACAAATACGCATTTTTCGGGCGTACCCTTCAAAACCATATTATCCCCTATAACGGCATTTTTATCGGCTATAACATTCTTGATATCCGCCGCTGTTCCGATAGCGGTTTCCTGCATTAAAATACAGTTTTCAACTACCGCGTCCTTTTCGACCGTAACGCCGCGGAAAAGCACACTGTTTTTAACCGTGCCGTTGATAACACAGCCGTCGGCTATAATACTGTTTTTAACATTTGCCTTTGTGCCGTAGCGAGTGGGCATATCGTCACGGGTTTTTGTAAACACGGGACGGCCCGTACCGAAAAGCTGGCGGCGTACATTTGCATCAAGCAAAGCCATACTCGCGTCATAATAGGCGTCCGTACCGTCAAGCACGGCGACAAACTCGCTGTGTTCAAAGCCGAACATTCTAAGCTTATCGGTCATTTCGGCAAGCGTATCCCTGGTAAAGCTTGCCTGACCCTCGGAATACGCATCCTCAACAAGCCGCATTAAAAGCTCGCGTGAAACGATCATACTTCCCGCAAAATAATCGGTAGCTTCGTCTGCCTGCGGTTCAAAACCGATACCTTCGATTCTGTTTTCCCCGTCCATTTGGAAAAGCATTAAATCCGCATTATTAACAGGCGGTTTGCCGTTATGATACACAAGGGTAATATCGGCATTTTTCTCAATGTGGCTCTTAAGTGCCGCACTTAAATCTATGTTCGCAATCGTATCCGCATTGCAAAGCACTATATACTCCGCATTACAGCGGTCTATGTAATCAACAGCGCCGTGCAGAGCGTCAACCGTGCCGTTATAACGCTTTGTGCCGCTCGTAAGATATGGCGGCAAGAGATAAAGTCCGCCGTTTTTACGGTCAAGATCCCAGTAAACTCCGTTGCCTACATGGTCCATAAGGGAGCGGTAATTTTCCTTTGTGATTATCCCAACGCTTGAAACGCCGGCGTTTACAAGGTTTGAAATGGGGAAATCGATAAGGCGGTACCTTGCTCCAAAGGGTACCGAAGCAATAGACCTCTTGGAGGTAAGTCTCTTAAGCAGAGTATCGTTAATGTTAGCAAATATAATTCCCGCAACCGCAGAAGTTCTCATATTTTCTCCTCCTCACCGACATTTTCGGTTATCATTTTCTTAGCTCCGACAACCGCCTTTTTACCGACCGTAAGGTTATCGCCTATTACGGTGATTCCCCACTCGCTTGTATCGGTCTGGGCGGGTTCTGTACCTATTTCGGCGTTTTCGCCGATAACGGTGTTCTCGGCGATTATAGAGTATTTTACCTTAGCGCCTTTTTTAATAACCGCGCCCGGCATAACCAGTGAATATTCAACCGAAGCTCCCTTTTCAACCGTCACATTTTCAAAAAGAATGGAGTAATCAAGCTTGCCCTCAACCTCACAGCCGTCTGTTATGAGGGAATTTTCCACCTGAGCGTCTTCGGAAACATACTGGGGCGGCATACCCGTTGTTCTTGAGTAAATACGCCAATTCTGGTCCGCGAGATTAAGGTCGATTTTAGGATTTAAAAGGTCAAGGTTAGCTTCCCAAAGGGAATCCACCGTTCCTACATCCTTCCAGTAATCGGCAAAACGGTAAACCTTCATAAGCTCGCCGGCGTTCAGCATTGCGGGAATAACATCCTTGCCGAAATCGTTTGAGGAGTTGGGGTTTGCCTCGTCCTCCGTCAGATACTTTTTAAGCTTCTGCCAAGAGAAGACATAAATTCCCATTGAAGCCAGGTTGCTCTTAGGTTTAGCGGGCTTTTCCTCAAACTCGTAAATTGTGCCGTCCTCCCTTGTGTTCATTATGCCGAAACGGGAAGCCTCCTCCATAGTGACCTCCATAACGGCAATGGTGCAGGCGGCGCCGCTTTCGGTATGCTCCTTTATCATTTTGGAATAATCCATCTTATAGATATGGTCGCCGGAAAGCACCAAAACATACTCGGGATTATACCTTGAGATAAACTCTATATTTTGGTAAATGGCGTTAGCCGTACCCTTGTACCAGTTGCCGCCCTTCTGCCCCTGATACGGCGGCAGAATATGCACTCCGCCATTTGAACGGTCAAGGTCCCACGGCTTGCCTGAGCCTACATAATCGTTAAGCTCAAGCGGCTTGTACTGCGTAAGAATTCCGACGGTATCAATACCCGAATTCGCACAGTTTGACAGCGGAAAATCGATAATGCGGTATTTGCCGCCGTAAGGTACAGCGGGCTTTGCGATTTTACTGGTTAAAACTCCGAGTCTGCTCCCCTGCCCGCCGGCAAGCAGCATAGCGACACATTTTTTGCTGTTCATAACAACACTCCCTATATTTCATTAATCTAACTGTAAAATATTATGCTTGAGCCGCCGATTTATTACTCTTTGTCCGCGATGACGCCTTTCTGCTCACGGGAACACGGTAAAAGCTTACCGACATCGCGGGAATATCAAGGCTTACCGAGTTTTCATAGCCGTGCATAGGTATTTTTTCGCTCTTATAGCTTGCGGCAGTATCCTCTGTAACGCCTCCGAAGCTTATACTGTCGGAACAGAAAATCCGCTTATACGAGCCCTTCTTGGGCACGCCTATACGGTAGTTTTCCCTCGCGACCGGAACAAAATTGCAGACCGTGATGAGCTCGTCTCCCGATTTATCAATACGCCTAAAGGCAATGACG
This sequence comes from Acutalibacteraceae bacterium, assembly GCA_036308615.1. Classification (GTDB taxonomy): domain Bacteria; phylum Bacillota; class Clostridia; order Oscillospirales; family Acutalibacteraceae; genus UBA737. The sequence continues at coordinate 12,268 of JAXJVI010000052.1, forward strand.
CTCTGCGCGTTATCATCGTTGGAAATCCAGGAAAAGCCTTCCCAGGAATAGTCAATTTCCCAAAGCTGTGAATGCTTAAGATAAAACTTATTAAGCTCGGCAACATAATTTTGCATCATACGGTGCTTATCGTACTGGAGCAACAGCCAATCAAGCTCCTGCTTGTAGTTCCATTCGATAAACTGGGCGAATTCCTGACCCATAAACAAAAGCTTTTTGCCCGGGTGCGCCATAATGTAGGCGTAAAACGCGCGCAGGGAAGCGAATTTCATATCGTATTCCCCCGGCATTTTTTCAATCATCGAGCATTTGCCGTGCACCACCTCATCATGAGAGAGGGGAAGAATAAAGTTTTCCGAAAATGCGTAGAAGAAGGAGAAGGTCAGGCAATCGTGATTGTTCTTTCTGAAAAGCGGGTCAAGGGACATATAACGAAGCATATCGTTCATCCAACCCATATTCCACTTGAAATTAAAGCCCAGTCCCCCATCCTTCGGCGGTTTTGTAACAAGGGGCCACGCGGTAGACTCCTCGGCTATCATCATAACCGACGGGTTAGCTGCAAAGGCTGCGGTATTAACATCTTTTAAGAAAGCAATCGCCTCAAGATTTTCGTGCCCGCCGTAGGAATTAGGCACCCATTCGCCGCCCTGACGGCCATAATCGAGATACAGCATTGAAGCCACCGCGTCAACCCTTAATCCGTCGATGTGGTACTCCTTAATCCAGTAAACCGCGCTCGAAATAAGGAAATTTCTCACCTGCGGCTTGCCGTAGTCAAAAACAACGGTTCCCCATTCCTTGTGCTCCCCCTTGCGCGGGTCGGCATACTCATAGCAGGGTGTTCCGTCAAAGCGGAAAAGCCCGAAGCCGTCCCTCGGAAAATGAGCCGGAACCCAGTCAAGTATTACGCCGATGCCGTTTTCGTGCATAATATCGACAAACCTTTTAAAATCGTCGGGAGTACCGTAACGGGAGGTGGGAGCAAAATAGCCCGACACCTGATAGCCCCACGAGCCCTCAAAGGGATACTCGGTAATCGGCATAAGCTCGACATGGGTGTAGTTCATTTTTTTCAGGTAGTCCGCAAGCTCGCCGGCTAAGGTTACATAATCAAAAAAACTGCCGTCCTCAAATTTGCGCCACGAGCCTGCGTGAAGCTCATAAATATTAACCGGGGATTCGTATATGTTCTTGACTTTCTGTGCCGCGCACCATTTTTCATCACCCCAAGTATATTCGGAGCTGTAAATTTTAGAAGCGTTGGCAGGCGCGGTTTCGTAATGACGCGCATACGGGTCGGACTTTAAGCAAGTCATACCGTCGCTTGCGGTAACCGCATATTTATAAGTATCAAACTTTTTGAGTCCCTTAATATTTGTCTCCCAAATGCCGCCGTCCGACCTTTTCATCGGATTAGCATTGCCGTCCCAGTTGTTAAAATCGCCGACAACCGAAACAGACGCGGCATTCGGCGCCCAAACCCGAAAGACGGTATTGTCACCTTTCAAAAAAGAACCTAAGTAATTATATGCTTCTGAAGTTATACCCGAACCGAAATTTTTAATAAAATCCTTCATTTCGCACCTCTTATCCTATTGACAGCCTAACTTCCGCGCGTGAAATACCGCTGTCATATTTTTTTATGCTTTAATTATAACATCGTTTACAGTATTTTTCAAGTAATTTTTGTTAAATTTCCGAAACAAATGAAAAAGTTAAATGCCGATATTTGTTAAAATTTAACAAATATCGGCATCATTCTGCATACAACAAGAAATTTTTCAAATATTTTACGCACGATTTCAAGGCTTAACAGTATAACATTTAGCTGTAAAAATTTGTAATATTAACCAGTTTTTCACGCTGTTTTGTGTTAAGCTCTTTATCCGAGAAAAGAGAGGAATAGGAGAAGAGAACAAAGCCCGACACACTGCCGTTCTTATAGCAGATCTCCGCCTGCCTTGCGATTATATCGTCCGAGGTGTTCCACTCTGTGCTGTCCGCTTGGGTGTCGGTACCTATTTTGTAGGGAGCAAGCCCGATTTTAAGCTCAACCTCAGTATTAGCCTTAGAAAGCTTTATCCAGTCGTCCAGTAAATTATCAAAGCGATATTCCACATCCGGATAATCAAAGCCGAAATAAAGCTGTGGGATAATACAATCCACGCATCCGTTTTCCACCCAGGTCTTTACATCGGCGTAAAGCTCGTTATAGTTTTTTTCGATAGAAGCCATAGGGCTTACGGAAAAGGCAATATCCTTGCCGTAAAGCTTCACGGCGGTATAGCACCCGGATATCAAGGCGTTTACATTTGCCCGCCTCCAATCGGAAAGGGAAAGCGGATTTTCGGTTTCCGACCTGTATTTTTCATAGCTTGCCGAATCAAACTCCGGGTCGGTTGTAGGATAAAAATAATCGTCAAAGTGAATGCCGTCCACCTCGTATTTGTTAAGTACCTCGCGTATTCCGTTTATCACAAGCTCCCTTACCTCGGGCTCTGCCGGATTGAGGTAAATCCCGTTATACAAGCAGATATTTTTATCGTTTTCGGTGTTTTCGTCACTTAGGTATTTATAGGCGGGGCTTTCGGGGTCTATAGCCTCCTTATCGCTTGAAGAGGTCAGCACTCTGTAGGGATTTATCCAAGCGTGCACCTTTATTCCGTAAGCATGGCAGACATCGGTTATATATTGAAACGCGTCGAAATCAATATCCCTTGCGGCGCTTATAAGCGGAAAATAATCCGACCTAAAAAGCGAATCGCAGTAAGCCCTTATATGTATGTATATTTCCCCTATTTTAAGCGCTTTGCAATTTTCAATCACCTCATCAAACTCCGCCTTAAAGCCCGCCTCGCTTTTAAGCATAGAATTTATCTCGCTAAAGGAAAGCCACACCCCCGCAGCAGAAATGTTTTGATAAGGCAATACCTCGTTTTCCTCGGAAATACTGTTATTGTTTTCGGGAGAACAGCCCGCAAGCAAAAGGAGTAAAACAAGCAAACAAGCAATTAACTTTTTCATAGCACCACCCTTTAAGGATTAAACGGTTTCTCTGTAATTAATAATAAGCTCACCCAAGGAAAAAGCGCTTTCGGAGCTGAATTTAAGCTGCAGTGCTTTTACGGGGCTTAAATGCGGTATAAGCTTTACGGATTTAAGGGTTCCGCAGGTATAGTCTGTATCGGGCTCTCCTAAGCTTACCGCGTCAAAACGCCTTCCGTTAATAAAAATTTCAAGCCTTGCCCTTGACGAGGCGGAAATACTTATGCTGTCAATAAGCTTCCTATTCGACATACTGCCGAAATCAAAGCTTTTCGTCACCGCCCTGCCCTCGACAAAGGAGCCTTTTATCACAGGCTCGTCATCGGTTCGGCAAATATCGGTATCCTCTATGCCGGAAAGCTTTGCGGTATAAAACACCCTGCCGTCGGTTCCCTTGCAAAAAATATAAAGCTGACCCGAAGAAGAAAAACCGCCCAAGACATTATTATTTTGAAAGCTCCAGAAATACCAAGCGGGGTTTTTTAGCCCGCCGTCACGGTAATCCATTATAACAGCTTTTTCGCCCATAAGCAACAGGTAACGGTTGTCGTTTTGAATCGCAAAGGCATTTTTCGCCTCGCTTTCGCTTAATGAGGTTAAATAGCCGTCAACCGACTTAGAAAGCTTGGTGATTTCAAAAGAAGATGTGCTGAGCCCGTAAACCGCCCTGTCGCTTCCGAGCCATATCGCCTCATTTCCGCAAAGCAGACAGGAATACTTGTTTTGAAGTCCCTTATCGCCGCTGATTTTTTTGGCGGTAAAAGAATCGTTTCTGTAAAACACCGAACCGTCATCCGCAAGCAGGGAGCTTGAATTAATGGCTCCGCCGTTTTTCAAGGTGAGGGAATATATTTCGTTCTGCTTAAAGGCCAAAATTCCGTTTTTGTAGCTTAAAAGCGCATTAATCCCGTCTTCGCCGCCTATTTTATAGGAGGAATCACAGGGAAAATATAGGGGATTATCCGTGCGCACACTTATAATTCTGCCCCTGTCTGTTCCGCCCGAGAAAACAAGTCTTGAGCCGAGTACCGCACAGCAGGTTGAGGAAACGGCGCTTTCAATACCGTTTTTAAGGGCTTTGCCCGCGGTTACGCAAATATTGTTCTCTTGATACTTATTCATCAGCGGTACGGAATAATCGCCGCTGACACTTGTAAAGCTAAGCATACCCTTTTCGCGGTCGGCAGTAAGAGTGATTTGCGCATTACAGAAGTTAGCCGTCACCGAGCTTTGATAGTCCATAATGACCCAATCGGTGTATTCGGTCGGACTCATATAAATGCGGCATTTAATAATATCGTTATTAAGCTCGGTAAAGGGAAGCCTGAAAGAGGAAGAATAACCGTCCGAGGTGAAGTACGCCTTAAAGCGCTCGGTGAGCATATTGCGCGATTCCAAAAACATAGGCGTTCCCGTATAGGCAAAGCCTGACGACCTTGATTCCTCGTAGCGGTTGCCTCTGCCGTTTATAAAAACAACCGGAACATAAAAGCTTTGAAGCTCCTTCCAAGAGCTTAAACTGCTTTCAAGCTCATATATTCTGTGGCTTGTTTGGGAATAATTATATATGTTGCGGGTGCTCACAAGCGCAAATACGCCTGCACCGGTTACGGGGCTTGCGCTGTAAAAAAGAATGTTTGTGGGCTGGTAAAAATCCTCAAAGGTTATACGGTTGAAAATTAAATTTCCCGCCGCAGAGCTGTTTCCGTCGGTGCCCACAAAAAATATATTGCAGTAATAAATTGAATCGTCTTGACAGTATTCCTCCAAGGCAATTTTCTTGTAATTACCGTTTATGTAAACCTCGCAGTCGGTAACCTTATAGGAAAAGGTGTCATAAGAGGGCGGATTTTCGCTTTTAATTATATTTCCCGAATCGGCTTTAAGCCCCGCCCGCGTAGTTAAAACACCGCCCTCATACCACATATTTTCGCTGACATAAAGCGCGTTGTCGGGAATATCGGATGCAAGAGGTGCCGCGACCGTTCCCGATTTAAAGCCGCGCACCTTAAAGGTTTTTTGTCCGTTACGCTGTAATGATCCGAATTTCATATTTTCTACCCCGTTATCACCTTAGGAAGACAGTCCTTCACGCCCGATATTTCGGCAAGCGCCGTCCCCCGTTTCGCGTTATACATTTCGCTAAACAAGTGATTTTTATTTGCGTCTCCCTCCGTAAGGGCTAAAAGCATTGCCGCACCGTATAAAAGCGCCTCCTCCTTGGCTTTTGGAATACAAAGCGAGTCCAAAAGCGAATAAACAACGCCGCAGTCCAAATCGGATAAAATCTGATTAATAATTTCAAGTCCCTTTTCCGCCGCGCCGTAGGATTCGCTCGGATCACCCTCTTCCCCCGAATATCCGAGTAAGCGCATCGCTCTTTTTATAACATCATACCCCGTCATCTGCCTTTTCCTCCTTAATATCCTTTATAAGACCGTTTTTGTCCGGCACTGTGCCTTCGGGCAGGCGGTTAAGCAGCTGAACACGGTCAATAATCCCCTTTTCATAAAGGGTAATCAGCGTGTTTGTGCATTCGCGTTCGCTGTATACCGTTCCCGCGCCAACCTCTATTTTAGAATTTATAAGCATCCCCTTCAAACGCTCAGCTTCAAAGGGAATATAGCGTATTCCCCTGTCGTCCGAAAGCTTGATTTTCCGACTGCCGTAGCAGGCAATCCAGAAATCCGCCCAGATCCGCGAAATATCCTCCGCAAAGGAATAAAAGCGGTTTTTAATTATCTGCAGGGGCATTACCGCCGCGTCACGCATAGTCATAAGCGCGGTTGCGTTGTCGGCACGGCTGTCGCCGAGCGCTACCTCGTTTGCGCCGCTTTGGGTTAAGGTGTTGTTGATAAGCGACTGTACGCTGCTGTCAAAATTCTTTGAAAAATCCGGCGGAGCCACATATCTTACCGCTCCCGCCACCTCTTCGTTTGTACCGAAGACCTTTATAATCTGACCCGGCTCATTGGTAATTCCGTCAGGCACGGTATCGCCGTTTACAACAAGCATAGGCATACCCGATGTCATAGCCGACCAAACATTTGCGGTTATCATACGGTTAATTGCTATCTGGTTGGGTATGAGATATGTAATCTCACTTTCTCCGTAAATTACTCCTCCGTACCGCTCCCACGGGAAGAGCGCTATCGGATAAAGCCTTAGCCCCGTATCAAAATCCTTGCGCACAAGGGCGTTTTCGGTCGCCTTTACACTTTTAATTGTATAGCTGCCGTCCGATTTATATTCCTTATAAAGCTTTGTAAGCACCGTAATTTTTCCGTCAATCGCACCGTCCTCAATAGCTCGGAGTGTGGGAATATCCGCCCCGTGCCGCCTTGCCTCGCGTATTACCTCCTCGGTTTCGCGACAGCTTGAAATAATAATATAGGGTTGTTTTTGCACATCCGTTACATAAGGGTCGCCGAAAAATACATTTTCAATATTAAGCACCTCGCAGGCTATGTCGCCTTTAATCGGTGCGGTTTTTTGCTCATCGGCAAAAAGTCCGGTTCCGATTTCGCCGTCCCAATAGGTATAAAGCACACCTGAACCTGTTACATAGGCATTGCGAAGCACCTGTTCATAGAGCAGACCTAAAGCCACCCTCTCCGCCGTGACATTGTAATACCCTCCAAGCAGAGACATTATGCCGTTTATTTCTTCGGTTTCCCTGTTATGCGTACCGTCTAAGGCAGTAGACACACCCTCGGCAGAAAAGCTCACGGTCAGCGGATTGCTTAATATCTGGGACATTTTATATTCCCCTATGCGCTTTATAACATTATGTCTTACAAGCGGACGGTCATTTCCGCACTTAGCGCCGTACCATTGGTCGCCAATGTAAAACCTCTCGTTAATACGGTTTTGCTCATACATTCCCCGCTGTCCGAGCCCCGCCTTAAAATCCGCGGCGGCACGGTATTCGCTGTAAATTTCAAAAGGCTTACTGTTCATATAATTTCTCCCTTTCGATAAACTTGATTAAGGGGAGACCCGCTCCCCTTAACCCTTCAATCTGTTTTCCTCAGTTTACGGTAACCGTTGCAACCTTAGAATCTGTTCCCGCAATACCATTAGCTAAAATCCTTACAAAGTAATAATATTTACCCTTTGCAAGTGAGGTCGGAATCGTGTAGGAGGCGGTTGTAGCTCCGCCTATCTTAACGGGAGATTTTCCGTTTTCGTCAGCACAGGAATACCACTGGTAGGTAAGGGCAGCCGAGCTTGTCGCGGTTACCGAAAGGGAGCCGCTGATACTGCCCGAGGTCACGGTTTTGCCTGTAGGCTGAGAAGTGATTGTGATTTCGGGAGAAATCCAAGCCCATACCGCGTCAAGACCGCTCTTGTTTACGAAGACATCGTAATAAATACGGTAGTCAAACTTGTAAGCGTCGGCGTCAACGTTCTGCTCGGGGGTAAATATTCTCATCTTCTCGGTCTTCTTAACGAGATGAGCCCCGCTCTTAGGACAAACGAGCATATATACCTCGCGGGCATTTTCCGCCGGAGCAAATCCGCCGATCTCACCGCTGTTAAAGGTGTAGGCTGTCTTCATACGCTCGGAAACCACGGGAATAATTGCCACGCCGTTAATTGATTTCACCTTTAAGGTAATATCGCCCTGTGTAAAATCGGAAACGGTAATCATACGCGAAATCTCAGCCGAGTTCTGAAGTGCGGCATACATATAGCTGTCAACGAAGGCAACCAACTCCTCATCATAGCCGACAACCGACTGCACCTCGTTTATAAGACCGCAAAGTGCCTCATAGGGCTTTTCAGTGTTTCCGTTTATAAGGTTTGACCTTGTTGCGGCAAGACCCGCCAATTTTGAAATAACATAGGCGTCGCACTCGGGAACCACCTTTGTGCGCACATATTCGCCTAAAATCTTACCCGCAAGGTTTGCAATGCCGGTCTCGCTCATATCCTCGCGGTCAATCTGCAAGGAACGGGCGCGGTCCATCGCCATTGTGTAGGAGGTATTGGCAACGGTAATTGCTCCCTTTGTAAAGCCTGTATCGCGGTCATAATCCGCAAGCCCCTGAAAATCCACATCGGGGATTATTACGGTTTTTGCCCCTACAAATTTTGCGGCGAGGGCATTGTCTGCAAAAAAGCCCGTTGCGCTCTTCTGCGCGAACATCTTGTCAAGCTCTGATGAATATCTGGTTGCGTTTTCAATAGAATTAATAGACATAATTTATCTCCTTGATTATAAAATTTATCGCCAGAGACCCTTTAAAAATTCGGCGGTCTCGGGACTTGTTCCGCCCTTGCGGTCGGTTTGTGAGCCAACGCTCAAAGCCTCATTGTTTTCGCTTTGAGCCGCCGCCCTGCGGGCGTTCTTTTTTTCATTATGACGGTATCTTAAATACTCATCAAGCAAAAGCGTACCCTTCATTTGCGCATTTTGAATAACTGACTGCGGCAGGTCGGAAATATCCTTAATATTCGGAAACTCGGCTTTCAGCTCCTCAAAGCCGCTGTTTTTCTCCCGGGGCTTCTCAAGACTTAAAATATAGTCCGCCATTTCCTCGTTACCACCGCATTCATCTAAAAGCTCCTTTTTTCTTGCTTCTCGGTTTTCCCGCTCAAGCACGCACAAAAATTCCGAAACGCTTTTGCCGTTGTCGGCGGCGATACGCTTTAAATTTTCGTAATCAGCGGCTATCGCCTCGAATTTAAGCCCCTTTTGGGCTAATTCCGCCGCCTTACCAAGCTCTAAATTTCTTATTTCCTTGTTGTATTTTACAGGAACGAAAATTTCGTCTGCGGAGCCGGGTGTGGTTTCCTTTGCTTCCGCCGCTTCGTCCTTCTCCGAGACCTCAGGTAGGGTCTCGGTCTCCAAACTGACATTTTCCAAAATAATTCTTCCTTTCTGTTATCTCTGCGACTGCTCTGTGCCGTCATAGGATAAAAAATTGCTGTATTCCCGCCTTAGCTTTTCAATTTCCTCATCATCTGCGGGACGGCTTTTTTCAGCCCCTTTGCCGCGCCGGTCTTTAAGCGCTCCCAAAAGCAATCCGAAAAGGAACGCCGCGGCGGCAGACGAAATAATTGCTAACGCCGTCATATATCCCAACCTCCGTTAAAATCAGATTCGGTTATATCGGGACGGTAATAAGGACCGTCCCCGTTTTCAGACTGCGGGTGAAACCGCTTAACATCCTCAAAAGCATACCTCAGCGCGTCGCATAAATGGTTGTCGCTGTCCTTTGGCATTCGTTTTCCGTTTTCGGTGGCATTGTCGTCATATACATAGGAGGAAAGCTCGCGTATCATATTTACGCAGTCGGGATCAACCGTTATTTCATATTCGTTTATGGCGTTGATTCCGTTTAAAATGCTGTCCCTTCCCTTGACGGACGGTGTAATCCTCGAAATGCCTAAGCGCCTTAAATCATCATTTGATTTAGGCTCGGCACAGTCGGCGCGTATGCGTTCCTTCGCAAACCCAAGCCGCTTTATCTCCTCGGCAATATCGCAGTTAAGCATACGCCGTTTGCAAAATTCACGGTATATGTAAAGCTCCTTGTCGATGGGGTTTGCGGCAAAGGCCACAAAGCCCGTAGGGTCATTGGTATAGCCGTAGTCAAGCCCGAAAAAGCTTTTCCACTTATACTGCTCCTCTTTGGAAATTTCCTTTTTTCCTACCGTCCAGTTTTCATAAACGAGCCCCTCGGAAATGCCCCAGTTGCCAAGCCCCGCCACCTCGTATTTGCGGCGGTTATTCCTTTTCATACGCTCGAATACCGCCCTGTCCGTATCGTCCAAGAACTCGTTTATCAAATAGTTGGTAGAAAAGGTGGCTGTTTCCCCGTTCTCGGTGTCAAAAAAGCGTTTTTTCAGCCAATGCGTCCCGCTCCACGGATTAAAGGTAAGGGTAGTCTGCTTGTAGAGGGGCGGTTCTACATTTCCTCTCGGCACCGACAAATCCAGCTTGTCAAAATCGGCTTCCAAGGAAATTTCAAACGCCTCCTCAATCCAAACGAAATTTAAGTAACCCGTAGGAACGGTGGTAGAGGCAAGCTTTAACACATCATCAAAGCCTCTGAAAATTATTTTTTGACCCGTCGGGGTATAGACCATTTCCATAGGCGAAACGGTATTTTTCCAAAGATGCGAAACCCCTAAGCGTTCCTGCGCCCATTTAAGCTGCGCAAAGGTGCTGTCGCGGTGGGTATTCATAACCTGACGGACAACAAGCAGATTGCTTCCCTTATATTTCATCAGTCTGTAAATAAAATTAAGGGCAGTTGTCGCCGATTTTTTAGAGCCTTTGCCGCCCTTTAAAACCCTGTAGCGCTTTTCACAGCTCCAGAAGTCGTCATACCCTCCGCCGATAATTTCGGAAAGCTTAATTTCCGATATCGTCAATAATTGTCACCGCCCTTGCTGTACCCGTTTTTTCCGAATCCTTTTCGCTTACGATTGAACGCAGCTCCTTTATAGCCGAAAGATCCCCCGAAGCGGCCTTTTTGTAAAGTGCAATCATAACCGCGGTCTTTCTTGTGGGATTTTTAACCTCAAATCCCTCGTCTTTAAGCGACTGAGCCTCCGCGTCCGAAAGCCTTTCATTAAGCAGCGTTTTCAAGGTTTTATAAAGCAGCTTGTCGTTCTCTCGCATTTGTTTTCCCTCCCGGCGGTTTCAATAATACAACGCCGCTTTACGGACATTCACCGACACAACACATTGATATACCCGCATAAAAGATTTATATACCCTATTCCTTGACTTTTGCGAGTATGTGTGCTATAAATTTTACGGTTAATACTAATAATAAAGGGGGCTTTAACCGTATGGGCAAAGTAAAACAGATAAATATGACCGAGGGGCCGCTGTTCGGTAAAATATTGGGTTTTGTAATGCCGCTTATGCTTACTAATATTTTACAGGTGCTTTACAATGCGGCAGATATGGTAATAGTCAGCCTTTCAAGCGAGCCCGATGCCGTCGGAGCAATCGGCACAAGCGCCCCTATGATAAACCTCTTTGTGAATATTTTTATCGGCTTTTCGGTGGGGGCTAATGTTGTCACGGCAAGATATATAGGCGCAAACGACCCCGACAGAGTTTCAAAAGCCGTACATACCGCAATCCTCACAGGCCTTATATTCGGCGCCGTGGGCGGAGCCGTCGGAATAGCTTTTCAAAAATCAATTCTCTCCGCGATGGGAAGCAGCGGAAGACTGCTTGAGCTTTCCTCCAAGTATGTTGTAATTTATTTTTCGGGCGCTCCTTTTTTGTCCCTTACCAACTATGCAGTTGCAATTCTCCGCGCCGAGGGCAACACAAAAACTCCGCTTTTTGTTATTTCGGGCACAGGACTTTTAAATGTAGCTCTCAACCTGATGTTCGTGCTATGCTTTGGTATGTCGGTAGACGGCGTCGCCCTCGCAACCGCAATTTCCAATGCGGCATCGGCTGTAATTCTGCTTCTTTATCTTGCTCGGAACAAAGGGCTTTGCCGTTTCTCGGTTAAAAAGCTGGGCTTCGATAAAACCGCTCTTAAGCGCATTGTATGTATAGGTCTTCCCGCGGGAATACAGGGCGCACTTTTTTCGGTTTCCAATATGCTTATTCAGTCCTCTGTAATAAAGGTAAATGATATGATTACCCCCGCAGGGATAGGCTATCAGCCCGTGGTTAAGGGCAACGCCGCGGTCGCAAACTTAGAAAGCTTCGCCTACACCGCCACAAACTCGGTTTATCAGGCGTCGGTCACCTTTACGGGGCAGAATGTCGGGGCGGGAAAATACAACCGTATAGGCTCTGTTATGCGCAACTGCTATCTTATAACCTTTTTTGTCGCGGAAATTTCCGCAGGGCTTATCCTGCTTTTCAAGGACCCGCTTTTATCCCTTTACGGCGTTACAAACGGTGCCGCCGGCTCAGGCGAAGCAATCGCCTACTCGTCGGCTGTTATTAGAATGTTATATATGTATCCTATGTATTTCCTTTTGGCGTTTATGGAGGTGGGCTC
>JAXJVI010000053.1:0-1527 GCA_036308615.1 Acutalibacteraceae bacterium
ATTCTGATTCCTACCGCGCAAGCGTCAACAAGTCCCGAATATTCGAGCGCCATAGCCTTTTGTTTGAATATGGTTCCCGTAACGTAGTCCATACCTTGTATATTATTAGCGTTAACGTATTCCACGTCCCGGATTTTGAATTTATATTCTGCTACGCGTCTTTCGCGACTTCTTTTAACGTCCGCGCAGTCCTCCTCGCGAATTGTGAACGTCGGCGTCGGTTTCCTCATCGTTAGATGAGGCCGCCCCGCGTCAACATAAGTTAGCCAAAAATTATTAAATCCTCCGCGGTCGTACGGATCGTTAAAAAAGCCTTCCGGATATTCCTGGTGGCATAAATTCATTAATTTAGCGATCATCTCGCGACGCGTCGCACTTGATATAATCGAATTAATCGAACCATTCGGCGCGATACTGCTGCCATAATGTCCGTCGATTTGCTCGATCATCGTCTGCCCCATTGGACTATAATCCGCGTCAAAATGTTTTATTCTAAGCTCTCTGTTTAATGGTGGCACGTAACGATAATAATAATCGGCCCAGCCTTGTATAATGTCCCAAAATACCGAGTATAAATAACCGAACGCGCCATAATATGATTGATTATATGCGTTATCCTGCCAACGTTGACCGATAAAAATAGGCGGAAGAATTCCGTCGAGCTTGTGTACCTGGTCGACCGCGTGAATATATAAAATTCCATTATCCCAGCGAATTGGCTCGTCCGTATAGAAGTAACGAGTGTCAGACCATTCATAATATGGATCGCCGTAAGGATACCCCGCGCGATACTGGACCGAAGTCCCCTCGCTGAGCCCGGCGACTTGCTCCGTAATATCGTCTTCGACGTACGCCTCTATTTCGATTTCGGACTCGGGCAAGGTTGGCGAGACCTTAGACAGATCGCTCCTCAGCGATACAACGACTTTTAGTAGAGTCTCGTTATTGAATTGCCTCTCGAACCCGTCGTCCGAGGAGCCTATAATTACATAGGCCGTCATACTCGGCCGAATATCGTTAGCATTTGCTGCATCTATTCCCATTTTTTAAGTCCTTTTATCAGTTGTGTGCGTTTATAAATCTTAGCTGTAAACTTACGTTTCTCCAGATCGCGCTTCTGTCGTACGGATTTGTTAGCCTTGTCGCCTGAGAACTTATTACAGTCGGAATAACACTCTCGGTTATACTGTTTCCGAGCTCGTCCGTGAATGTAAAATCGACGGCCTCTCCCGTAAGTCCCATAACAGACCCGAGCATCTCCTCCGGTAACGTATCCCATTGAACAGTCAAGTCGGCATATCGCCAGCCCACGAGGTCCGCGCATCTTTTGCCGGTGCACGTTTCGTATTCGGCGGCGTAAATATACTCACGCTGCAGCGTGAAGTCGTTCCCCTGGTATATAATTTCAGAGTTTATCGAGATCGTGTTAAAAATTCCTATCATTTTTTACCCCAAAATCTTTTTATATTTGTCGTAACTTTTGACAACCTCTTCGCCCATTTTAGGCCCTGACGGATACAGATAAAT
>JAXJVI010000054.1:0-2208 GCA_036308615.1 Acutalibacteraceae bacterium
TGCAAAATCCGCGTCCATAAGCATAACCATAAGACGGGAAAGAATTTCCAGATGAATATCTCCGTCCTCGGTGGCGGCAATCATAAATATAAGGTCAGAGGGCTTGCCGTCGGGCGCGGAGTAATCAATTCCTCCCGGAACGGTGACGCAGGAAAGTGCGGGAGCTTTAACCGCGGCTGATTTTGCGTGAGGAACGGCTATTCCCTCACCGATAGCGGTTGTGGAATGCTCCTCTCTCTTTAAAATGTCCTCCTTGAATTTTGCCGGGTCATTAAGGTTGCCCGCCTTTTGGTGGAGTGCAATGAGTTTGTCGATAACCTCGTCCTTTGAAGTGAGGTTAACGCCAAGCTCGATTGCGTTTGGCTTTAACAAATCGGTGATGCGCATAGTGTTTCCCCTTTCATAAGGTTTTATAAATTTTATTTATTTCCTCGGCTTTAGCTAATTCCTTTGAGAATGCCGTTGCCGCCGAGCTTGCAACCGAAAGCTTAAGCGCGTCCTTATAGCTGCCGCTTTTAATATAGCCCGCAACAAAGCCCGCTACCATTGAGTCGCCGCAGCCTACCGAGCTTATAAGCTTTCCGTCGACCGCGTTTGCTATATGAACGCCGCCGTCCCCGTCTACAAGAACCGCGCCGTCCTTTCCCCTTGAAACGAGGACATTTACCGCACCCATCTCACGAAGCTTTTTGGCATAAAGGGTTATTTTTTCGGCGGTATCCATCTCCTGCCCGAAAATTTCAGCAAGCTCGTGGTGGTTAGGCTTTATTAAAAAGGGTTTGTATTTAAGAACATTTAAAAGCTGATTGCCCGTGGTATCGACAACCACCCTTATTCCCTTGCCGTAAAGCCCTTCTGAAATTTTGCTGTACAAATCGTCGGGCAAAGAGGGGGGAACGCTTCCCGCAAGCACCAGCCAATCGCCCTCGTGAAGCCTGCCTAATTTTGAAAAAAGCTCTGTCACCCTGTCCTCGGTGATTTTGGGGCCGTTGGCGTTAATATCAAGCTCCTCGCCGTATTTTAGCTTTACATTTATTCTGGTAAAGCCGCCTTCAAGCTCAATAAAATCGTTTTTTATCCCGTCCTTGTCAAGCATTTCCTTAAGCTTTTTCCCCGTAAATCCCGCGGCAAAGCCGAGGGCAATATTGGGGATTTCAAGCTGTGCAAGAATTGCCGAAACGTTTATTCCCTTGCCGCCGTAGTACAGCTCCTCGGATTCGGTGCGGTTAATATCGTCGGTGGAAAGCGCGTTTAGGTTCATCACATAATCAAGTGCGGGATTAAATGTTACCGTATATACCATTTTTTGTTCTCCTTTCTAAGCTCATTCTATAACCTTTACAACCGTCAGCTTTTCAAAAAGACCGTCCGGCTTTTTGCCTGTGATAACGCAGGCGCGGTCAACCGTCGCAAAGCTTACGGATGAAACCTTACCGAATTTTGAGGAATCTGCAAGCACATAGGAGACAAAGGAACGGTTAATCGCCGCCGCCTTTACAAAGGCCTCCTCGCTGTCGGGCGTGGAAAAGCCCTGAGCTTCGGTTATGCCGTTTGTCCCCAAAAAAGCCTTTGTGAAATTGTAGTTTTGCAGATTGTTTGCCGCGGCAAGGCCTATGACCGCCTCGGTGGTGCTTTTAAGCTGTCCCCCGAGAATTACAACCCGAAAGTTTCTTTTTGAAAGCAGCTTTGCATGGCTTATTCCGTTGGTGACAAAGCTTGCTTTCAAATTTTCGGGCAGATAATCTATCATAAACAGGGTGGTCGTCCCCGCGTCAAGATATACAAAGTCGCTGTCGGATATTTGCTCGGCGGCGTATTTCGCGATTCGGTGTTTTTCCTCAACATTTTTGTCTTGCTTGTCGCTTACTGTATCTTCGCTTACAATAAACTGTTTTCGGTTAAGGGTAGCTCCTCCGTGAACCTTTTTAAGACTGCCGCTGTTTGAAAGCTCGAGCAAATCCCTGCGGATAGTCGATTCCGAAACCCCGAGCGCTTCTGTAAGCTCGGTGACCGATGCGGAGCCCTTTTCGTTTACTATTTTGAGAATAGCCTCGCGCCTTTCTTGATTGAGCATTTTAATACGCCTTCTTTCGTCAAGTGTATTGTAACACAAATCGCAATCAATTTCAATCATTTTTAATCATAATCAATCAAATTCGTGCAAATAAATAAAAGGAATGGCGCCTGTTTGGTTAATATTCTGTGAAA
>JAXJVI010000055.1:0-2163 GCA_036308615.1 Acutalibacteraceae bacterium
ACAGGCAATCCGCACCCTCGCCAGAGGGAGGCAAGGTCTTTTGGCATAAAGTTCATCTCAACAAACCCCAATTTGTTTTTTTACAGCCCAAAAAATTATCCGAATTACCGCTTATCACCGAGGAAGAACAAAGCCAGTGTTCCGGGGCCAGAATGTGCGCCGATAACCGGACCTACATTGTTTATCTCTATCCTTTTAGGCGAAAATTCTCTTTCTACCATTTTCTTAAGGGTAAGCGCGTCCTCTTCGCAGTCGCCGTGGCTTATAAACACGGTCTGCTCTGAGGGGTTTGTTGCGCTTTCCTTCATATGTGTAAGCATACTTTCAATGGAGGCTTTTCTGCCGCGCACCTTGCCGACATTGATTAGGTGACCTTCATCGTCAACATGGAGAATAGGCTTGATGTTAAGCATAGTTCCGACAAGTGCCGTGGTCGCCGAAACCCTGCCGCCCCGCTTTAGGTGGTTAAGGTCGTCAACCGTGAACCAATGGCAAAGGTGAAGCTTGTTTTGCTCTACAAAATCGCGCACCTCTTCAATAGACGCACCCTCTTTCTTTTTCTCGGCGGCTAAGTAAACGAGAAGTCCCTGCCCCAACGAGGCGGCGAGGGTATCTACGCAGAAGAGCTTACTGTCGGGATATTTTTGCATCAGCTCTTCTGCGGCAATGGTGCTTGAGTGGAAGGTACTGCTGAGTCCTGAGGAAAAGCCTAAATAAAGTACATCATTTCCGTCCTCTATTACCTTTTGGAAGACTTCGGTAAATACATCGGGATTAACGGCGGAGGTGTTTGCCGTGATGCCCTTACGCAGCTTTGCGTAGAATGACTTGGAGTCAATTTCTCTGCCGTCAAGATAGTTTTTGTATTCCTTGCCCTCCATCGTTAATTGCAGGGGGATAATCTCAACTTGTGCTTCTTTAGCAAGCGCGGGGGTAAGATCGCAGGAAGAGTCTGTTAGAATAATATAATCCTTCATTTAAATTCTCCTATACTAAAATATATAACAGTATGCAAAAATACTGCAAAATACTACCCAACACGACAAAAATGTGGAAAACAGAGTGCATATATCGGTGTACGCTTCTGCCGGCTATTCCGTAAAGCACCGCGCCCACCGTGTAGGCTATTCCGCCCGCTAAAAGCCACCAAAAGCCCGGGAAGCCGATGGCTTCAACCGCCGACTTGCCGGTAAAAATAATGCACCAGCCGAGCGCCAGATAGCATATGATTGAAAATACATTATACTTTTTAAGGTCAATGGCGTTAAGGGCAATGCCGAGTGCCGAAACGCCCCATACTATGCCGAATATAGTCCAGCCGAGGGCGGTGCTTTTCTCCCTCAAGGCGCAGAGAGCGCAGGGTGTGTAGGTTCCCGCTATAAGTATAAACACGGTGCAATGGTCGATTACCTGCATAACCTTTTTGGGCATCTCGGGCTTTAAGCCGTGGTAAACGCTTGACATCGTATAAAGTGCTATCATTGAAAAGCCGTAGATAAACGCGCTTACTATTTGGTAGGGATCGCCGTTTATAAATGCCTTAACCGCACAGGTCACAAGAGCCACTATGCCGAACGCTCCGCCGACTATGTGGGAGACCATATTGAAAATTTCTTCGCCGCGGGTGTAATCCGGCAGCTTTCTGTCCTTTAGCTTGGATCTTTGCATTGCTGTACCTCTGTGATAAATTTGCTTTTTATATAATACTACATTTTGCCGAAAAAATAAAGTATTTTTTATTTAGGATTATGCTGTTTTCTAAAAGTTGTTATCTATAAAAAATAAAGCCGTCGTCTTTTGTCGAAAGCTTTACATAAATTTTTTATTCATTTTACGGTGAATAAAAATTTATTCAACTTATAAACATAGTTATCCACCGAAAAATGCCCGCAAAGCCCGAAAATTCGGTTTAACCACTCCAAAAATGTTGATATATCGGTGGATAAGTTGAAAAACTTATAAGGTTGTCCAGGTTTACATAATGACTTTTTTGCAAGCAAAAAATTCAAAAACTTTCAAAATTTTCCTTTTACAGGAGAATGTAAACCAGAGCAAAAAGGAGCTTTTTGTCCGCCTTTTCGCTCATTAAAATAAGCAGTAAACCGATTATAAGCGATACATCGGTGTCTTTGGACAGCATATCTAAAAACGGTATGTTAAGCC
>JAXJVI010000056.1:0-16376 GCA_036308615.1 Acutalibacteraceae bacterium
ACTTTTCTTATGCCCTTTTCACCCTCGAAATAAAGGGCTAACGCGCCGGGGCCTAAGTGTGAACCTGTGGCGGGCTCGTGCTTGAGAACTATAAGCTTTTTGGGAGGGTTTGTCTTGTTTATCAACTCCGCCAAAGCTTTAGCGTCCTCCTTGCAGTCGCAGTAGCTAATGCCGACCGTCTGCTTTTCGGGCTCTTTAACAAGGGCGTCGTATTTTTCGGCTAAAGCGGCTATAACCTTTGCTCTGCCTCTTATCTTACCGAATGCCACGATTTTGCCCTCCTCGTTGCCCTTAAGAAGCGGCTTTATTCCGAGCACCGTTCCCACCGCGGCGCTTATGTTTGAAAGTCTGCCCGTGCGCTTTAGGAACATTAAATCGTCAACCGTGAATACCTGATACATTTTTTCTATATGTATCCTTACCTCCTCGGCTGTCTCACCTATAGTTTTACCCTCGGCGCGTAATTCCGCCGCCCTTAAAACCATAAGTCCCTCGCCGAGGCTTGCGCCTAAACTGTCCACAAGCTCTATTTTGCGCTGTGGGAACTCCTCGGCGAGCTGTTCCTTCGCCATTACGGCGGAGCCGAAGGCGCCGCTTACACCCGAGGAAACTCCGATAAAAAGAATATCATTTCCCGCTTCAAGCAGGGGGCGCATAAAGTCGGTATACCTTTGGGGATTTATCTGGGAGGTGGTCACCTTTTCGCCGTTTTTAAGCGCGGCGTAAAACGCCATATCGTCAAAGGTTTCTAAAGTATCACAGCCGCATTCCTTTCCTCTTAGAAAATAGGGAAAGGGGATTGCGGTTATATCGTTATCCCGAAGCTGTTTCGCGGTAAGGTTTGAGGCAGAGTCGGTTAAAATCGCAAAATCAGGCATATATTAAAATCTCCTTGCAAATGTTTTCACCTTATTATATTATTAACCTGTAAATACATCAAGATACATCGTTGTTTCGATTCTCTACCCATTTTATCCGCTTTGTAGAGTGAATTTTCCCGACTCTACTCACAGTAGAGTTTCCTTTATTTAAGCCGTTTTGACCGCCCTGTTTTTAAAAAAACATAAAAAAGGAAAAATTTTGAAACCTTTTGTGCCGCTAATCGGTATTATAGGCGAGGGGGAAGTTAAATGAAGTGTACGGACAATGTAAACGAGAAAAGTTTTGCAATTCCCGAGGCGGTATTCCGAAAATATGCCGATACGGTTTATCGGCTTGCCTTTGTGCGCACAGGCAGTAAAAATGACAGCGACGATATTCTCCAGGAGGTCTTTCTACGGTATATGAAGGTTTGGGGTAAAATGGAGTCGGAGGAGCACGTTAAGGCGACTCTTATCCGCATTACCGTAAACTGCAGTAACAGTCTGCTTTCGTCCGCTTGGTTTAAGAAGACCGACCCACTTGACGAAAATATTTCGGTTATCGATAATAACACTTCCGAAAACGCCCTTTATGAGGTATTGAAGCTTCCCGTGAAATACCGCACCGTGATACATCTGCATTATTATATGGGTTATTCGGTGGCGGAAATAGCGGAAATCACCAAAACCAACCCCTCAACAGTTAAAACAAGACTTGCCCGCGCGCGCGGACAGCTCAAAAAAACTCTGGAGGCGGAGGATTTATGAAATTTAAAGACAGCTATAATAAACAGTTAGATAACATAAAGCCCGACGGCTATATTAAGGAAAAAACCCGCCGCAGAATGGCGGAACAGCAGGAAAAATCCGCCCCGAAAAGGAGCGGCAGGGCATTTTTCGGCACAGCTGTAGCGGCGGCGCTGTGCGGAGCGATACTTTTTTCGGCGGGTATTGTAACGGGTCGGCGCACGGCAAAGGTGAATACAAGCGTCAACACCGCCGCTATGAAGACCGCCCCAAGCTATGGCGATATATACGAAAAAATCAAAGAATTCAAAAACAAAGAATATATTGTAGAAGAGTATGCTTATGACGACGCTATGAACACGGGCGCGGATACGGGAACAAAACCGACTAACACAAAGGGCAATTCGGCGAGCAATACCGATGAAGCATCGGCGGAGCACAGCGACACCACCGTTCAGGTCGAGGGCGTGGACGAGGCCGACATTGTAAAGACCGACGGAAAATATATTTATATTTTGGACAGCGGGTATAAGGGCAAAACAATAAAAATCATAGATGTTACGGGCGAAAAGCCAAAACAGCTTAAAAGCGTTGTGACAGAGGGAATTTACGCTACCGATATGTACCTAAGCGGCGACAGGCTTATACTGCTGGGCACTTCTGCTGATGAGTTTTCGGCTCTTGCGGTTATTTACGATATATCCGACCCGAACGACCCCAAGGAAATCACCCGAGTAAACCAGAGCGGGAACTATAACGAGTCCCGTCTTATAGACGGCAAGCTTTATGTTGTTTCCGACTTTTGGGTTGACGCCTCGGGCATTAAAAAAAGCCAAGAGGAAACCTATGTGCCCTCTGTGACCTGCAGGGACTATGACGGCGCGGTTGCGGCGGACAGCGTGTGCTTTTACGATAACTGCCAATACCCTCAGTATACCGTGCTTTGCGGATATGATATAAAAGACGGAACACTTTTAGGCACTCAGTCGGTTTTGGGCGGCAGCTATACCGTATACGCCAACACCGAAAATATTATAACCTGTGGGAATCCCGATTCGGACGGCTTAACACAGGTGGCACGGTTTACCCTTGACGGCGGCAAAATCGAGCTAAAGGCAACGGGTTCGCTTAAAGGCAGTCTTTTAAACCAATTCTCGATTGACGAATACAAGGGCTATTTCCGTTTCGTGCTTACCGATTATAATACTAAAGAGATACCCTATGAAACCTCGGGTACTGAGGTCACCTCCTATTTGGTTGAAACCACCCGGACAAACTCCCTTGTAATTCTGGACGGCGATTTAAAGGAAACGGGTAAAATTACCGACTTAGCGCCTGATGAGCGGGTTTACTCGGTGCGCTTTATGGGGGACGCGGCGTACTTCGTCACCTTCCGTCAGGTTGACCCCCTTTTCAGCGCCGATGTAAGCGACCCCTACAACCCTAAAATTATAGGAAGTCTAAAAATTCCGGGCTTTTCAAACTATCTTTTCCCCTACGGGGATAAGCTTTTGGGCATAGGCAGGAACGCCGACGAGAAAACGGGCAAAGCGGGGCTTATGAAGCTTTCGATGTTTGATATAAGCGATCCTGCCAATGTGACCGAAGGCTCCAAAACCGATATTCCCGCAAGCAATTCCGAGGCGCTTTACAATCATAAAGCAACGATAGCAGACTTTGGAAAAAATATAATAGGCTTCCCGACCTTCGGCAATACGGGGCTTAACTATTTCGTTTATTCCTATGAAGACGGAAAATTTGTGCAAAAGCTTAAGGCGGGGCTTGATATTACCCGCAATCAGGAGTGCCGAGGACTCTATATAGGAAAGGTTTTCTATATCGCATCGTACTATGAATTGCAGTATTATAACTTAGATACCTTTGAGCCCCTCGGGACATTGAGGCTTAGTGATTAATAAAAAAATAAACGGAACGACCCGCGTGTCGTTCCCTACGAATTTAACCTTTGTAGGGAACGGCCTGTGTGCCGTTCCGCATTCGTATGTTAAATATTCTTATAAAAAAGCCCGTCCCTTGTGCAGTACCACAAAAGCACGCCGTGGCGTAAAATCGGTATGCGGGCGGATAGATTCCATTCGGGGTACTGCTTTATTATTTGCAGTCGGTCGTCGCTTGCAAAGGCGACAAAGGATATATAATGCCCCTTTTCCATAGTGTGGGGCGAGGAGATAAACCATTCGTCCTCAACGGTGCTGATGTCAAGCATATGCACGCTGTCAGGCTTTTGGGGTATTGCTTCGGTTAATTTCCTTGAACAACAGATTATCTGCGCCGACCCTGTGCAGACGGTTATATTTCCGCAAAGGGGGCAGACATAATATTTTACCCTTTTCAGATTGCCCGCCGCAAAGCTGTTGCTTTGAAGACCGCCCTCAAGCAGTCCCTCAATGTTCACTCCGAAAATATCGCTTAGACTGCCCAGCAAGGAAACATCGGGCATACCCTGACCTCTTTCCCATTTTGAAACCGCCTTGTCGCTCACATTAAGCTTGTCGGCAAGCTGTTTTTGCGTAAGACTTTTTTCTGTACGGAGCTTTAAAATAAGCTCCCCTGTTTTTTTATTGTCCATTTTTATCACCGCCCTTATATTACCTTAAAACAACAGATATTTCAATAAACGCTCCGTTTATCTGTAAAAATCCCCTTAAAACCTATAAATTTCTTGAAAAATAGCCGTATATGTAGTATTATATTTCATATATGGCTATTTTTCTTCAAAGGAGAAGAAGTATGGAAAAGAAAGAAAAGATACTTCGTCCCGTAGGGCGTATTCACGGGGGAGCGCTCTTGCCGCACCTTAAAAATACCGCGGAGCAGGAGACGGTAATTATGCCCCCTCCCTCGGTTGTAAAAATCCCGATGTCACAGCATATCGGCGCACCGGCTGAGCCGATAGTTAAGGCGGGGGATAAGGTGTTTGTCGGAACTCTTATCGGCGAGGCGGCGGGCTTTGTGAGCGCACCCGTTCACGCGAGCGTTTCGGGCACGGTTAAGGCGATAGAGGAAATGAATGTCGGCGGGCGCAAGACAAAATGCGTTGTTATCGAGTCGGACGGAAATATGGAAAAAGACCCCGAGCTTAAGCCCTTCCCCGTAAACACAAGGGAGGATATAGCTAAGGCGGCAGACCTTTGCGGTCTTGTGGGTCTTGGCGGCGCGGGCTTTCCCACAAAGGTTAAGCTTTCGGTTAAAGAGGAAACCCCCATTGACACCCTTATAATAAACGGCGCCGAGTGCGAGCCCTACATCACAAGCGACTACCGCGCCTGTATGGAGGATTACGGGGATGTAATAGAGGGCGTGTACCTTATAAAGGAAAAGCTTAACATTGGAAGGGTTATAATCTGTATTGAAAGCAATAAGCCCAAGGCGATTGAAAAGCTTTATGAAATTGCCGCAGACAAAAGGGACGGGGACGACAGCGTTAAGCTTATGAAGCTCCCCACAAGCTACCCCCAGGGAGCGGAAAAGGTTATAATCTACTCCGCTACGGGAAGAAAGGTTCCCGCGGGGAAGCTGCCGAGCGATGTCGGCTGTATTGTAATGAATATAACAAGCGTGGTTACCTTAAACCGCTTTGTTAAAACCGGTATGCCCCTTGTCTCAAAACGCATAACCGTGGACGGCACGGCGGCAGGAGAGCCTAAAAATATAATAGTTCCTATCGGTACGGCTATAAAGGATGTGCTGGAGTTTGCGGGCGGCGTAGCAGAGGACGCTAATGAAATTATCTTCGGCGGCCCTATGATGGGGGTTGACGCCGAAAGCGACAGCGGCGTTATCGAAAAGCGCACCAACGCCATAACCGTTATGAAGGAGGAGCTAAAGCCTCCCACAGTAACCCCCTGTATCCGCTGCGGGCGCTGTGCGAGGGCTTGCCCCATGAATTTATACCCCGCTTCTGTTGAGGCGGCGGTAAATCACGGGCTTACCGAAAGCCTTAATAATTTTAATGTTAATTACTGTATGGAATGCGGGAGCTGTTCTTATGTTTGCCCCGCAAAGCGTCCGCTTACTCAGGTTATGCGGCTTGCAAAGGCACAGCTTAGGAGGGAAAAGTGATGAAAGAGATACTAACGGCGGCGTCCTCGCCCCATATAAGGCAGGGCGATACCACCAGAGGCATTATGTCCGATGTGGTAATTGCCCTACTGCCCGCCGCGGTTTACGGCTGTATACTTTTTGGCCTGCACGCCGCATTGGTGCTTGCAGTCTGCATTATTTTCGCAGTATTAAGCGAGTTTTTGTGGGATAAGGCGCTTAAAAAGCCTAACACTGTAGGCGATATGTCGGCGGTGGTTACGGGACTTTTGCTCGGTATGAACCTGCCGTCCTCTATTCCGCTGTGGCAGGCGGCGATAGGCAGTATTGTTGCGATAATTGTGGTAAAGCAGATGTTCGGCGGTATAGGCTGTAACTTCGCAAACCCAGCTATAGCCGCCCGTATTGTACTGCTCGTTTCCTTCCCCTCGACAATGACCAAATTCGCATCGCCTTTATTTGACGCGGTGACCTCTCCTACTCCCCTTGCGGCGGAGAGCGGTACATACACACTAAAAGCTTTGTTCTTCGGTATGCACCCCGGCTCTATTGGCGAGACCTCGGCATTTTTGCTCTTAGTGGGCGGAATTTATCTGCTTATAAGGAATGTTATTTCCCCGATTATACCCGTTTGCTTTATCGGCACCGTGGCGCTTCTTGCCCTTGTGACCGGGGAGAATGTTTCGGTTTGGGTTTACGGCGGCGGACTGATGCTGGGCGCAATCTTTATGGCGACCGACTACACCACAAGCCCGACGACTAATCTCGGCAAGGCTGTTTTTGCGGTGGGGTGCGGAATAATCACCTTTGTGATAAGAAAATTCGGCTCTCTGCCCGAGGGTGTGTCATAT
This sequence comes from Acutalibacteraceae bacterium, assembly GCA_036308615.1. GTDB lineage: Bacteria > Bacillota > Clostridia > Oscillospirales > Acutalibacteraceae > UBA737. Next base: position 6,521 of record JAXJVI010000056.1, read on the forward strand.
TCGATACTGCTTATGAACATACTCGTTCCCCATATCAACCGTTTAACCCTTTCAAAGCCCTTCGGCTTCGTTAAACCTAAAAAGGAGGAAGCACAGAATGGCTAAATTTGTTGAGCTTATAAAAAACAATAAAAACGATATTATAAAGCCGGTTGCGGTACTGCTTGCAATCTGCATTATAATACCCCTGGCGCTGTCCCTTACAAACAAGATAACCAAGGATAAAATTGCCGAGCTTGAGGAAAAAAACAGCAGTGAAACTATGGCAAGCCTTATTAAGGCGGACAAATTCACCGAAGAAGAGTTTAAGGACTCAGAGACCGAATTTACATATTATTTCGCCTTTAAGGAAGGTAATATAATCGGATATATTTTTAAAACCACCGAAAAGGGCTACGGCGGCGATGTTTCGGTTATGACGGCGGTAAATGCCGACGGAACGGTAAAATCGGTTGCGATTTTAGATGTATCGAACGAGACCCCGGGACTCGGGCAAAACGCCGCTAAGGAAAGCTTTTATTCCCAGTATGAGGGCAAGAAAAGCGGAATATCCCTCCTTAAAAACGGGGCGGATTCCGCTAAAAACGAGGTAAACGCCGTAACAGGGGCTACAATTACCTCCACCGCCGTAAACAAGGCGGTAAATACCGCGCTTAAGCAGTTTGAAAGCGTTAAAAACAACGAGGAGGTGACCGAGGGTGAAAAATAATAAGTATATGGGCTATTTTACAAACGGACTTATTAAGGAAAACCCTGTTTTGCGTTTGGTGCTCGGCACCTGCCCGACCCTTGCGGTCACAACCGCCGCGATAAACGGCATAGGAATGGGGCTTGCCGCCACAATGGTGCTTATTTGCTCCAACCTTGTAATTTCATTGCTTAGGAACGTAATCCCCGATAAGGTGCGAATCCCCGCCTATATCACGATAATAGCGGGCTTTGTAAGCGTGGTACAGATGCTTGTTAAGGCGTTCTTGCCCGATATTGACAAGGCGCTCGGCATTTATCTGCCCCTTATAGTCGTAAACTGCATTATCTTAGCGAGAGCCGAGATGTTCGCATCTAAAAATTCCGTTGTTCCGAGTGTTTTGGACGGTCTCGGAATGGGTATAGGCTTTACGGCGGTTTTAACCCTTATGGGGGCTATACGCGAGCTTTTGGGAGCGGGAACAATCTTCTCCCTGCCCGTTACGGCGAACTTTATAAGCCCGATGATAGTATTTTTACTTCCGCCCGGCGGCTTCTTTGTGTTCGGTATGCTTGTTGCGGCTTCTAACGCCCTTGCAAAGCGTTCGGGCAAAAAGCCTGTGGAGCATTTGGGCTGCGAGAGCTGTCCTTCAAGAGCCGTTTGTGGCAAAAAAGACTGCGAAGAGGAGGCGGCGGTAAATGAATAGTACTACATCTATAGCCTCAATTTTACTTGCGGCGATACTTACAAACAATATGGTGCTGTCGAAATTCCTCGGAATTTGTCCCTTTTTGGGGGTCTCCAAAAAGACAAACACCGCCTTTTCAATGAGCGTTGCGGTAACCCTTGTTATGGTGGTTGCAACGGCGGTCACCTGGCCTATATACAACTATATTTTGTCACCTAATTACACCTATCTTGAAACTATAGTTTTCATTCTTGTAATCGCGGCGATAGTTCAGCTTATTGAAATCGTGCTAAAAAGGTATATTAAGCCTGTTTATAACGCCCTCGGCATTTATCTTCCCCTTATCACCACAAACTGCGCGGTGCTGGGTATTACAATGCTTAATATCACAAATGGGCTAGGTTTCATTCAGTCACTCTTTAACGCGCTGGGTGCGGGGCTTGGCTTTATGCTGGCAATGCTCCTTTTCTCGGGTGTTAGAGAAAGACTTGAAACCGCCGATATTCCCGAGTTCTTAAAGGGTCTGCCCATAACCCTTGTGGCGGCGGCGCTTGTTGCCCTTTCCTTCCTCGGGTTTGCGGGAATAGGAGGTTAAGGCTATGGAAATTATCATACCTGCGGTAATAGTAGGAATTATAGGCTTTATAGCGGGGGTGGGACTCTCCCTTGCCTCTAAGTTTATGGCGGTTCCCGTTGACGAAAAACAGGAAAAGGTGCGGGCGGCACTCCCCGGAGCTAACTGCGGCGCCTGCGGATATTCGGGCTGTGACGGCTACGCCGCGGCTGTGGCGTCGGGTGAAGCCGAGCCTAATAAATGCGCCCCCGGCGGAGCGACTGCAGCCGCCGCCCTGGCGGAAATTTTAGGGGTAGAGGTTGAAACCGAGCCTAAGGTAGCCTTTATCGCCTGTAACGGAAGTCTTGAAAAAACAAAGACCAAGTTTAACTATGATGGTATACAAAGCTGTACCGCCGCCGCCCTTGTAAACGCGGGGCCGCTTCAGTGCGAATACGGCTGTATCGGCTTCGGCGACTGCGCGAGCGCTTGCCCCTTCGGAGCCATTACCCTTGAAAACGGCAGACCCGTCGTCTGCGGAGATATTTGCGTTGGGTGCGGAAAATGTACTAAGGTTTGCCCTAAGTCCCTTATATCGGTTATCCCGAAATCGGCTAAGGTAAGGGTCGCCTGCTCCAACAAATCAAAGGGCGCCCCTGTTGTGAAGATGTGCGGCGTTTCCTGTATCGCCTGCAAAATGTGCGAAAAGGCGTGTGAAAGCTGCGCGATTAAGGTTGTTGACAATGTTGCGGTTATAGACCAAACTCTCTGCACCGCCTGCGGAAAATGCAAGGAAGTCTGCAAGCGCGGCGTAATTGTATAATGGATATTTTATACGAGGATTCTGCGGTTGTAGTTTGTATAAAGCCGCGGGGGATACTCTCCCAGTCGGATAAAAAGGGCGGAGAGAGTATGGTGACAATACTAAGCGAGCATACGGGCGGGGAAATTTTTCCCGTCCACCGTTTAGATAAGGAAACCGGCGGGGTTATGGTTTACGCCAAAACCCAAAAAGCCGCGGCAAAGCTTTCCCGTGATATATCGGAGCATAAATTTTATAAGGAGTATTTAGCGATTCTCCACGGCGTTCCCGAAGAAAACAGCGGCACGCTTTGCGATTTGCTTTTTCACGACAGGGCAAGAAACAAAAGCTATGTCGCAAAGCGGGAGCGGAAGGGCGTAAAAAAAGCCGAGCTTTACTACGAAGTGCTTGAAACCAAGGAAAAAGACGGCGAAAAGTATTCACTTTTAAGGGTAGTACTGCATACGGGCAGAACCCACCAGATAAGGGTGCAGTTAGCAAGTAGGAAAATGCCCCTTTCAGGCGACCGTAAGTACGGCGCAAAGGACGGCGAAAAAAGTTTAGGGCTATGGGCGGCAAGGCTCAAATTCACCCACCCCGAAACGGGTGAAACCTTAGAATTTGCCGCCGAAACGGATTTTATAAATTTTTAAAAACAGTTGTTATGAATATATTTTAGGTGTGCTATTATATGTTTGCGATAATTTATATTTATAAGTGAGGGAAAATTATGGGTATCGGTCTTCCGTTTTTTTATTCGGACAACGGTGTTCTCAACAAGGCGGCGCGAATCGCGACAGGCGATATTGCGGGCAACTGCAAGCCCTATAAGGCGGGACTTCTTGAGGAAGAGGAAATCTGCTTAATGGCGGGTCTCGATTACGATACGCCCTGGACGAGAGACACCTCGATTAACGCTATGCACGCAATGTGCTTTTTTGACAGCGATATTGTCCGCAATTCATTGATTTCGGTCTGTTGCAGTAAGGACGGTAAAAATATCGCGGGCGGCGATTATTGGGATTCAATAATCTGGGCAATGGGCGCGTGGCAGTATTTATCCCTTAATGACGACGCCGAGTTCAGGGCTTTTGCATATGATGTGATTAAAAATACATTGGCAAAATTTGAAGAAGAAGAGCTGGACAGCGACGGCTTGTTTATGGGCGGAGCGGTATACGGCGACGGAATAGCCGCTTATCCCGACAAATATGCCAAAACCGAAAATCACGGAACCAACATTATGAATTGGCCTGCGGCAAATCCCGATAAAAGGTCTAAAAAGGGCTTTGGAGTGCCTATGAAAACCCTGTCAACCAACTGCGTTTACTATGCCGCGTATATTATTGCGGGCAAGATTGCAGAGCAGTTGGGTGAAGACTCTTCCGAATATATCGCTAAGGCGCAGAAAACCAAGGACGCGGTCAACAAGAATTTTTGGAATGAAAAGACCGGCAGATACGATTATCTGTTTGACGATACCGAAAGATGTGAGCATTCAGAGGCGTTGGGACTTTCCTTTGCAATGCTTTTCGGAATTGCGGATGACGCAAAATGCGAGAGCATTATAAAGAATACATATGTTACCGACCACGGTATTCCCTGCGTTTGGCCCTCCTTTTCACGCTATAGAATCGGCAATGATTACGGCCGACATTCGGGAGCGGTTTGGCCCCACGCCGAGGGCTTCTGGGCGGTTGCTAATTTGAGAAGGGGCAATATTGCGGGCTTTGAAAAGGAGCTGTTCTCCCTTGCTCACAAAGCGGTCAGGGATTTGCAGTTTGCCGAAATATATCACCCCGTAACCGGTGAGATTTACGGCGGCTTGCAGGAATGTGCAAAAGAGGGATTTTTCCTTTGGAAATCCTGCCAGAAGCAATCCTGGAGTGCGACCGCCTTTTGGGCAATGATTATTTACGGTATTGCGGGTATTGAGATTACCGACGCAAGCATTATTATTAAGCCCTACCTGCCGATTTCGGTAGACCATGCCGAGCTTAAAAACCTCAATATCGGCGACGCGCAGATTTCAATAAAGATTGACAGAGATTCCGACGCGCCAAAGACTATAGAAATACCGAAAAACCTAAAGGGTAAGCAAAGCTATAATTTGAGCGTATAATAAAGCTCTGAAAGGGGTGTATTTCCCTCAGCTTTGATAAATAAGCGGTGGGCATAAACGCCCACCCTACAATATGTAATAAATTTTTCGGTGAGAATTATGACTTTACAGCAGCTGCATTATGTGATTACAATATCGGAGACAGGCTCGATGAATTCGGCGGCGGAGCTTTTGTATGTGGCACAGCCCTCTCTTACCGGCGCGGTCAAGGAGCTTGAAAAGGAGCTTGGAATTACAATATTCCACCGAAGCGGCAGGGGAGTCTCACTTACAAACGAGGGGCTTGAATTTATCACCTACGCAAGGCAGGTTTATTATCAGTATGAAACCCTTATGGGCAAATACGGTAAATCGGGCAAAAGGAAAAAGAAATTCGGCGTATCGGCTCAGCATTACTCCTTTGCGGTCAAGAGCTTTGTGGAAACGGTAAAGCAGTATGACGCCGAAAAATATGACTTCGCGATACGGGAAACAACGACCAAGGATGTAATCGACGATGTTATAACCTCTAAAAGCGAGATCGGAATTTTGTATTTAAGCGATTTTAACCGCAAGGCGATTGAAAAAATTTTGAAAAGGAACGAGCTTGAATTTCATTCCCTTACCGAATGTGACGCCTATGTTTATATGTGGAAGGGGCATCCGCTGGCGGGCAGAGAATCGGTCGGCTTCCGTGAGCTTGCGGAATACCCCTGCCTTTCCTTTGAGCAGGGGGCGGAGGCGTCCTTTTACTTTGCGGAGGAGATTTTCAGCACAAACGAGTATCCCCGCACGGTAAAGGCGACCGACCGCGCTACAATGCTTAATCTTATGGTGGGGCTTAACGGCTACACCCTGTGTTCGGGCATTATTTGCGAGGAGCTTAACGGCTCGGATTACACCGCCGTGCCCCTTAAAGCCGAAGACGCCGCGGACGGAAAAATGGAAATAGGTTATATTATAAAGCAGAAAACGGTTTTGAGCGGTGTGGGAGAGCTTTATATAAATGAGCTTCGGGAATACCTAAGCCGGACCTCCGACTGAATTTATATCTGCAAATTAAAGGTGCTGTAAAAAATACAGCAACCTTAAAGGCGGATTAATTAAGCAAAAATAAACAAGCTTGGCAAAAGCAGAAAAATAAAGCTTTTGCCAAGCTTGCTTGCTTTTTTACAGCGTCGGTCTTAATAATAGTATTCATCGGGCGGAAATTCATATTCCGCATATTCATTCACATAGGGCTTTAATTCAACAATTTTGCCTATGTTTTTGCCTATAAGCTCTTTTGCCCGCTCGCGAGAATAATTGCAGGAGGAAAATCCGCCTTTTTTAATTTCTCTCAGCTTAATTTTATTGTATTCCGCAGTATCGATCTCATAAAATTCCTCCGCACGGGCGTAAAGCACCCTTGCCGCCTCTTCTCTCACCTCGGTATCGGGGAGCTTAAGCAATTCTACGAGATACGGTACGGCGGAATCCGAAAGACCGCCTAAATGGTCAACATCTATATCTTCAAGCTGCTCCGTTTTGTAGTGTTCAACATTATAAAAAGCAACCGTTCTGTCAACATCACAGAAGCCCACCGCCGCCGCTAAAAGGGCGAGTACGGTTATAATGTATTTGGCGGCGGGGAATTTTCTTAGATAAAGGGATACTACAACGCCGAGAAAAATCAAGCCCAGCATCACCATAAATACGCTGGTTAAAAGGCGCAGGCGGGTCAGCCCGTAAAAGGAGATGTAAAGAATCATTTTGGAAAGCGCCGTCACGGTGAAGATTGCCGAGAACACGCAAATAAGAGTGGCGCTTATCCGAACAGAGAGCGGGATTTTCCCCTCCTCGTTTCGGCGGGCAAGCCCGGTTATGAGTGCGATAAGCCCTAAATTTATACTGCAAACGCCGCACAGCTCAAAAAATCCTCGCCGCGCATAGCTTGCGGGTGTGACGGAGTATTCTCCCGCAAAGGCGCCGAAGAAATAGGAAAGCTGTGAAAACAGGTATACAGCGTAAAATGCCGAAAGGATTGTAAACAGTGTGACCGCGGTGGCGGCGGGCAGATTTTTGTAACCGCTCGGCTCGGGCACTGTGTGTTCCTCCCGCCTAAGCCCCTTTTTGAGGGTGAAAAGCAGGGCGAAAAGGAACACCCAAAGTATTGCTCCAAGTAAAATTTTGGCAATCAGCGTGCCTATTCCCGAAAACAGCGATACCATAAGGTTTTCAAAGGCCGCGTCGGAGCTTATCAACAGCGGAATTACCGCCGACAGTACGGGGATAGATATAGCAACACCCACAAGCACCTGCTTGTTGGGCCCTTTTTTATTGTTATCGTTACAGTATTTTCCGTAGGAGCGGAAAGGCTCGGTTAAAAATGCAAAGGGCACGGCAATAAGCGTGTTAAGCGCCGAGTAAACTATTCCGTGACGGCTGTTTTCGCAGTCGGTGTAGGAAAGTGATACGAAAACACCGTACAGAGCGAAAACCGCAAAAAACAACAGCGTATTAATAAGGGAATCGTTGAAGATTCCGAATACCGCCGAGAGTGTAAGCGCCGCTCCGCCGCAGAAAAGAGGAAAGGGCTTTATATGAATTTCGGATTTCACCATATAAAGCACGGTTAGGATAAAAAGAATGAAATACGAGACCGTAAATCCTAAGTTAAATCCGCCGAAAAGCGAGAGCGAAATAAAGAAAACAGAGCACACAAGCGTTAAAGCCGCAAATGCCGTGTCCCTCGCCGTCCAAGGGGCGGGCTCCTTTAAAGCGGGCGGTAAATGGCCGAGATTTATCGGTTCTTCAATTTTGAAACCTTCGTTCTGGTTAATTACATTTTCATTTTCAAAATCGGACATTATTCTTCCTCCTTAAGCAAAGCTGACAAATCCGAACCCGATTTTAAAGGGCGGATTTTCGCCTTTGCTTTGTTAAAATACTCGTAAATCCTTGAAGATTTACTGCGTTTTATGCCTCGCACAGACAAAATTAAGCCTCTTTAAAATTCTGCGACCTAAAACGAGCAGAATTTTGTGTGATTTTTGATTTGAGCGAGACCATAAGGCTAACGCCTATGGTTGAGCGAAAACCGAAAAGTGCCGAAATTATGCCGTTTTAGGCGGGTTCGGATTTGTCAGCTTTGCTTATATTCAAGAATATCCGCGGGCTGGCAGTCAAGCGCCTTGCAAATGCTCTCAAGGGTGGAAAAGCGTATCGCCCGCGCCTTGCCCGTTTTAAGTATAGAAAGATTTGCCTGAGTAATACCGATCTTCTCGGCAAGCTCGCCCGAGGAAATTTTTCTTTTTGCCATCATAACATCAAGATTTACTATAATCGCCATATCCGTCACCTATATAGTAAGCTCGTTTTCCGACTTAATCTCTATTGCGGAGCGGAAAACATTCTTTATAACCCTTAATATCAGCGAGACAAAGGCGGCGGCAACGCTTATGATGTAAAAGGGCAGATAGAAATATCCCGAAAAAAAGGTGATGACCGCCGCCAAAGCACAGCAGATAAAGAGCAGGTCAAGCTGTTTTATATTGTCGGGCACAAAGGTTTCGCCCCGCATAATGTTTTTAAGCAGCTGTCGCAGCGAAAAAAGCGCAAGCAGGGCGAAGGGCAGGCAGGTATAGCATACCGCAAGAATTATTTTGCGAAGATTTTCGGGTCTTCCCATATAAGTGATATACCATTTTGTAAGGAAAGGCAGAAAGACCGCGGCGGCGAAAAAGAGCGCGATTATTAAATTTGTAAGATAAAGCGAAAGCTTTACGGAGCTGTTTTGGCTTAGCATAAGTTTTCCTCCCAAAATTTTCTAATTGCATATTACAACATTATTTATCGTTTGTCAATAAAAATATAGCGAAAAATAATAATTACAGTTTTGTAACGGTTTTTAAAATAAAAAAATCGCAAATGAGGAAACGGGAGAAAAAAAGAGGAAAAACGAGAAAAACAGAGCTTTAAAACTTTAAATTAAAATTTTCAAAAATAGTTGTTGACAACGGGTTTTAGTTGTGGTATTATATCTTGGCTAAGAAATTAAGAAAAAATTTTTGGAGGTTTTGAATTATGTCAACATTTATGGCAAAACCTGCTGAAATTCAGCGTAAATGGTATATAATCGACGCTGCCGACAGACCGCTCGGAAGAACCGCTACTAAGGTTGCGGACATACTCCGCGGTAAGTTAAAGCCGGAGTTTACTCCCCATGTCGATTGCGGCGACCATGTTGTCGTTATCAACGCTGATAAGGCGGTTTTAACAGGTAAGAAGCTTGAAAAGAAGTTCTATCGCCGTCATACAGGCTACATCGGCGGTCTTAAGGAAGTTAAGTACGCTACCCTTATGAAGACCCGCCCCGAGCTTGCTATGGAGCTTGCCGTTAAGGGAATGGTTCCCGATACCACCATCGGCCGCAAGGCGCTTACAAGACTTCACATCTACAGCGGTTCTGAGTATGCTCAGGTAGCTCAGAAGCCCGAAAAGCTTGAATTTTAAGAAGGGAGACAGAATCAATGTTTGAAGCAAAGCCTTATTTTTACGGAACAGGCAGAAGAAAAAGCTCTGTCGCCCGTGTTCGTCTTTATGCAGGAACAGGCAAAATCACCGTTAATGACAGAGATATTGACGATTATTTCGGCCTTGAAACCTTAAAGCTTATCGTTCGTCAGCCCTTAGCCCTCACAGGCTCCGCTGATAAGTTCGATGTTGTCTGCCGCGTTGCAGGCGGCGGCGTTACCGGTCAGGCAGGCGCTATCCGCCACGGTATCGCCCGCGCCCTCTTACAGTCGGATGCAGAGCTTCGCACCGAGCTTAAGAAGGCAGGCTTCCTCACACGCGATCCGCGTATGAAGGAAAGAAAGAAGTACGGTCTCAAAGGCGCACGCCGCGCACCCCAGTTCTCAAAGAGATAATCTGTATTATTTCAAAACACACAAAAACCCCGAAACCATCACGGTTTTCGGGGTTTTATTGATTGAAAATTATAATATTGATGTCGGCGAATGTCGCATATAAATGTATTATAC
>JAXJVI010000057.1:0-3843 GCA_036308615.1 Acutalibacteraceae bacterium
AGCTGTTTGTATTGTTTTCTCAAGTCAGCTTTTTCAAAATTGAAAGCGTGGTGTATGTGTTTTTTATCCATAGGCTTTCTTAAGATGTATAAAGAAAATTGTTATTTCCGAGAAGGATAAAAAACTCCACATCAAAATCAACCTCAACGCCAAATTTGAACGGCATAAGGATTGCTATGATGAAGAAGGAAACTTAACCGAAAGCGTATTTATAGCGTAAAAAACGATTGGCAGACGCATAACTTTGTAGCATAATTTATTGTGAGTTATATACAAATAATCAAGTCGTTATTTGTATAACACTTACTAAAAATGTTACCTACATTTGATGCGTCTGCCAAATTTTTTGTGATATAAAAAGCCCCAAAAGCCAGTGTTTATCAGGCTTTTGGGGCTTTGGTGCGCCCGACAGGAATTGAACCTGCACCCTCTCGGACTGGAACCTAAATCCAGCGCGTCTGCCAGTTCCGCCACGGGCGCGTTTTATAAAAATCAGGTTGCAAAACCCGATATTTATCTGTTATTTAATTGTTTTGTTATTGCGCAAAGGGTTTAATGCTTCATAACTTCTGCCAAGGTTTTGTGAAGGAAAACCATTTGATATGGTGTGCTAATGTCGATAACAGGCATAAATGCATTAAACATTGCCATGAAAACGCCGCCGAGAAAAATAAAAATTGCGAATGCTTTTAGAATTTTTGCCATTACATACGCGCTTGTTATTGCGCCTCTTCCCTGAACATTCGCGCGCAGGTTGGATGAGGTAACCACATATCCGTAATTACTTTTTAAGTAGACCGACAGGTTCAGCGCAAAGCGTGAAAATAGTGTAAAAACAAATAATCCACAAATGCCGTTCTGAATCCCTTTCTCACCGATAAAGGCGAATACAGGCAAGTGATAAACACCATAAAGCGCGATTGACAGAGCAAAAGAAATAATGATATTGATTATACCAACAGCTTGTCTGCCGCGATACTGAAACAGCATAAGCAAAATGACAGCCAGCGCACATACAGCGGAAAGACAAATGTTAATGAGTGAAACTGTAACCGGAAAAAGATTTTTCCAAACAGAGCAAACAAAAAAGAACCCAACAGCAAAAGCAAACAAACACAAATCTGTTATCAACAATGTTTTGCTTTGTTTATTCATATGTAAATCTTTCCTTTCACCAAGGTGACGTTACCTAAATCCAGCGTGTCTGCCAGTTCCACCACAGGCGCGTTTTATAAAAATCAGGTTGCAAAACCCGATATGAAAGGTTGTAGAACATGTGAGGATAATCTACAAAACTATTTGTCAAGATTATTCACACTCTGATTTGATTATGAGATAAAATTATGTTTGGTAATCATTATATCCAGATATTTTTCGCCGAAAATATTTGTTTTTAAATAATTTTCGGCTTTTTTTGAATAAGGAATAAGGCAAAAATGTTTTTTTAAATGAAATCCGTCGTAGATAAACGTATGTTTATATTGGTTTATATCCCAATCAAAAGAGAAAAGAATACCTTTTACAGAGATGCCCCTTTGATTAGGAACGTCAAAAGAAGAAATAAATCTCATATTTTGATAGGGAATGTATTTCTTCAACAGAAGTGACCGGTAAACAATGCCTGTTTGGGTGAGGGTTGTTGTGCTAAAATACAATATATCATATCGAACGAAAAACAAAAGCAAAAGGAAAAATACAATACTCAAAAGACAATTTATAAGCGGTGAACCAAAATGGACAATCAAAAAATACGTTTCAATGAGAAAAGCACATATAGATATCGCAGTAAACAATAGGACGCTTACGCGTTCTTTTTTTGTGTGATTGTTAATTATCATATTTAGACTCCCAGAATCCACCAAGGTGTCATTTGCCTAAATCTTGTGTGTCTGCCGGTTCCGCTGTAACGCACATGCGCTTTATGTCACAGGATTTATTATACTAAAAAAATGCCCGAATGTCAACGGTGTTTTATTCAAAGACGTCGGTTTCCGGTTATGCGCTGTCGGCGGTAACGCAAAGACACAGACATGCGCCCTATAGAGTCATTGACTTGTATCACTTGTATATGGTATATTTTTTGTATAAACTGGGGAAGTTTTTTCAACAAACTGACAGAAGAAAAGGAGAATGGTATGATGGTCAAACGGATGATTTCACTGCTGTTATCGCTTGTGCTGCTGGCAGGCATGACGGCGGTCGTGCCGTCTGTCGGCGCGGCGGAAACACAGAGTGAGCAAACGGGCGCGTCGGGTACGACCGGCAGCTGCACTTGGTCGCTGAGCGGCACCGTGCTCACGATCTCAGGCAACGGCAGAATGAAGGATTATAATGTGAGCTACGGCACCAAGCCGCCGTGGGGAACAAATATTACACAGGTCATCGTCAACTACGGCGTGACCTATATCGGCGAGGACGCCTTTTACGGCTGCGAGAATCTGACCGAGGTGCATCTTGCGGACGGCACGCTGACCGAGATTGGCGAATCCGCGTTCTCCATGTGCAAGAATTTGGAGGAGATCGTGATCCCCGATTCGGTGGAGACGATCCAAAGTTATGTGTTCGGCTACTGCTTTGCTTTGAAAGAGGTCACGCTATCAAAGAATCTGAGCTTTCTCGGCTTTGACGCGTTTTTACGCTGCCATGCGCTGGAGCATATCGAGCTGCCCGATTCGATCACCAGTCTGGCAGGTGAGGTTTTTTATATGTGCACCGCGCTCAAAAGCGTCCGGCTTCCTGCACATCTGAATTCGATCTGCAGCGGCGCGTTTCAGAGCTGCGCCGCGCTGGAAAGTCTTGTGCTCCCGGACACCCTGACGATCATTCAGAGCACCGCGTTCCGAGGCTGTACAAAATTGGCTGCGATCAACATTCCCTCCGGCGTGACCGATTTCGGCGCTTCCGTTTTTGAGGGGACGGCTTGGCTTAAAAACCAGCCCGAAGGCGGGCTCTACATCAACAACTGCCTGTTGGACTATGTGGGCGACTGTCCGGAGGTGCTGTTTGTGCGTGACGGCACCGTGAAAATCTATGGTGTTATGAATCAGCCGACGCTGCAAAAGGTGGTCATCCCGCACAGCGTCACCGCAATCCTCAACAGCGCGTTCTCCGGCTGCACCGCCCTGACCGACTTCGTTATTCCCGACAGTGTGACAAGGATCGGCAGCTCTGTGCTTTCCGGCTGCACCGCGCTGAAAAGCGTATATATCCCCGACAGCGTGACCTCGCTGGGTTCGAGCGCGTTCAACAACTGCACCGCGTTGGAGGATATCCGCCTTTCGGAGAACATTCCTGTTATCAGCGCCTACTACGGCGAAGACGGTGTGGGCGGCTATTCGTTCAACAACTGCACCGCCCTGAAATCGCTGGTGCTTCCCAAGGGGCTTCGCCGCGTGGCAGGCGCTTTCCGCGGCTGTTCCTCGCTGGAAAAGGTGCTGGCGCTGAATCCCGATTTTACTTATACCGACGCGTTTATTCGCACCACCAACCCCTATACCTACGCGCCCGTGTACAAGCTCAGTCCGTCCGGTGATTGCAGGGTCGAGCTCGACGGCGGTGTGCTGACAGTCAGCGGCAGCGGCGCGATGGCGGACTACAGCGACGAAAATCCGACGCCGCTGAGTCAGTTCCCGGAGATCGCGGATACGGTGACCTCGGTCGTGATAGGGGAGGGCGTTACCGCCATCGGTGACCGCGCTTTTGCAGGCTTTGCGAACCTTTCAAGCGTGCAGATCCCATCCACCCTGACGCGCATAGGCGATTCCGCCTTTGAGGACTGCGTTTCGCTCGATACGCTGCCCGATCTGAGCGGCGTGACCTATCTCGGCAGCCGCTCGCTGGAGA
>JAXJVI010000058.1:0-1843 GCA_036308615.1 Acutalibacteraceae bacterium
ATTATACACATGACAAATTAAAAGTAGTCCTATTGGACAGCTTTTATTATCCCTTTTTACCACAGCAAAAACCGTTGCCGCGGTCACATTTTCCGCATTTAAAACGCAGATAGTTATCTTCAATCCGGTTGTAAATATCCTGCCAAACCTTGACCTCATACTCCAGGCGGAGCCACTGGGTTTTGAGTTCATTAAGGCGCATAAGGGTATCGTGGCGGATTTTTGAGTATTCAGCAATGTTATTTTTACAATTACACATAATTTTAGATCTCCATATTAGTTATATACATCAGGGCTTTTTTGCCCTCTCTATATACTAATGCTCAGAAGTAGGCACTTTTTACAAAAAATTTTTTAAATTTAAGCGGCTATGTGATCTAAATCATAAAAAACTGTATAAAAATACTTGCATTTCAGTTAAAAAATACTATAATTATATATGAAAAGGTTAAAAATGGAGTAACAATTATGAACGTAACAACAAAATTAATCACTACCGCAAAGATCAGCAATTCCGGCACCTTTGCCGGTCGCCCTTACGACCTGTATAGGCAGATCCGCTATAACGCCCGCCGTGGCACTCTCCAGGTTCGCTATATTGAGCGCTATCATCCGTTTGTTGACGATTCTCTCGCCGGAGTTCAGCCGCGTATAGTGGCGCCGGTTAAAAAATCCGCCTGGCTGTTTGAACCCCTGGATTAAGTCGGGACATGCCGCAGAAAAGCAAAAAGGCCTATCACTGATAGGCCTTATATTTTTGTTTTTTACCGAAACATGAAAGTCAAAAAGGGCCGCCGACTGGTCCGCAGCTCGGTAATGCTTAAGCGCACGGCGGCAATGGTCCCTCGCGTGATCAAAGCGGGGCTCTCTTGTAACTGGTGCTGTGTGGAGCCAGTAGCCTTATTAGCCACCCTGGATCTCATTCCTCCGGAGTCTGAGAACCATGTAACCGGGGCCACGGGCGAACGCGTCACCACTCGCGGCTCTTCCCGGGTCGCTCTCCACACAGCAAAGTCATTATAACAAAACAGGGAAAACTTACAAGCGGCTGTTGCGGTCCCGGTCGATGTACCACTGAGCAAATTTAAGGTCGTTATCATACGCCCATTTACAGTGATCCTTCTGCATGAAAAACAGCATATTGATGAACTTATACCACATGTAACGGAGGCGGCTCCGATTGCGGTTAAAATACGCCTCACCGCTTATTGATAGGTTGCTGTTGGTGCTCCCGGTAAACAGCACATAGGCCAGCTGGCTTATGGCTCCGCCTACGGTAATTATCCAGCTTGTAAATTTATGCATGCCTGGCCCTCCATTGTTCCCGTTGCTCTGTAATCTGAAAAGTTAGCGCCATCAGCAGCGGGTAGACGCGCTCGCGGTCGCTGTCTCCCCGCTCCCCGGCTACTCTCGCCCGCTCCTGCCAATAGAGCGCGGCAGCGTATGCTTCCCGAAGGTTGGCCTTAACCTCTGCCCAGAACTCTGAATCCGTCATGCTTACCTCCGCTGATTGAGCAAAATCCACACCTCTAATAGAATTATGGCTCCGGCCACAAAGCACAGCTCACCTACCATGAACCAGTCGCTACAGTCTGCTGCTGGCATTGTTCCTCCCGTACTTCTCCCGACGTCCCGGGCAAGTGTCGCAGATCTCCATAACCCTATCACGCGGCACCCCTTCGCCGCGTCCGACTCCGACGCCTACCCAAAAGCACACCGCGGCGGTTATGAGCAGGGATAAGCCCCACAAAGCCGTTTCAATCACTTGCCGGCCTCCTGCTCTATTTCCAGCTGTTCAATTCTAGCGGTTAACTGTTTTATGCAACGTCTTAGATACATACAC
>JAXJVI010000059.1:0-2394 GCA_036308615.1 Acutalibacteraceae bacterium
CAAAGCTCGGAGAGCAAAAGGTAACATATGATTTCAGCGTTGAGGGACTTACAAACGATCAGCTTAAAATGATAACCAAAGCCGAGCTGTTCACAGTTGAGGAATATGAATTTGACCCCGGCAATTACCTGGAAGAGGAAGCGGACTGCGAATTTGAGAGCGGCTCGTTGTTCCCGACAAGCGTAAGCGTTTATAACAAAGAGGAATTAAAACTAAAGCTTAAGCTTTATATAAAAAACAGCGCGCCGATTTATATTCAGACCGATTGGATAATCCCTGATTTTCCCGAGGTTGCGGTTTTCAGTCCGGACGATGAGGAAGTCTCCTATGAATTTAAAGTTGATGAAAACGCCGCGGGCTTTAAGGACGGCGAAGAACTCAGCTTCGCTCTGACAAACATTTCAAGCGAAACCTATAAAGACAAAACTATCAGCGGTACTTTCCACCTTGAAGTAACCGACCAGAACGGCGACTCAATCCCCCTTACCAAGCCCCAAAGCTTCTCGCTTAAATATGATGAACAAAAGAATTTTTCAATCAGCAAGTTTGATTATACCCTGCCGAGGGGCATCTATATTCTTAAAGTCGTATTAGACGGAGATTTTGTTAAGAGTCCCTCTTATGATTATACATCAATATTTTTTACAGTCGGTGAGCCTTACGAGGATGATTACTATGTGGGCGACGTAAACATGGACAATGCACTCACCATTTCCGACGCAACGCTTATTCAAAAGTATATTGCAATGATGGTAGATTTCAGCGATCAGCAGCTTGAGCTTGCGGATGTTGACGGCAACGGCACGGTAAACATCAACGACGTAACCACGCTCCAAAAAATGATTGCCGAATAAAAACAAAATAACCGCCTATACTATTGGTATCACAGAAAAGGCGGTAAAAATATGAGCAGAAAAAAGAGAAAAAGCGGTGAAATACCGATGGAGTTTCCGTCGCGCAGACATGACGAGGACAGCTTTCCGGAAGCTGACGAGATAATTTGTCAAGAGGCGTTTAACTCCAATCATCACAGCTCAGTTAATATTGATAACATCACCGAAGTAATAGCGGCGGACGCTGATGAAAGAATTTAGTATTAAAGGGGAACCTTGCTCAGGTTCCCCTTTTTCATCTCTTAATTAACAGCTGATACGGGATTCCGAACCACTCGCGGACAAAGTAGGTAGGCGCGTACCTTAGCGCTGTGTCGGCGTTATACGCTCCTATTTCTCCTTTCAGTCCGATTTGATCCGCGATTATCTTCGCGCGCTCCTGGTGGAAGCCGTCGGTGATAATCGCAATATTACTGCCCAAATTATTTTTCTTAATTATCTCGCTTGAAAACTGCAGGTTCTCTTTTGTATCGGTTGACCTGTCCTCAATGAAAAGTCTGTCCGCCGATATCCCTCTTTTTATGAGGTTGTCATACATACATTTTGCCTCGCTCATCGGCTCGTTTTTACCCTGACCGCCCGAGAGCACAGCCTTTGACTTTGGGTTCTCCTTTAAGTAACGCTCGGCGGCGTCTATTCTTCCGCTTAATATCGTTGACGGATTCCCCGAACCGAGCACCTGAGCGCCGAGCACTACAGCGGTGCTGTTGATAGGCGGCTTGCGGTTCATTCCCATAACCATGAACACCGAAACCGTGATTCCAAGCAGAGCCAGCGTAACAAAAACAGTGTTGACGGTGTAGTATATCGCTTTTGTGATAAAAAAATGCATACATGCTTCCCTGATAAACCTGTGAGCAGGCTTGCAGCATACAAGGAAAATCCATACGCAAAGCGCAAATCCCGATACATTTCCGACGTTTACTATTCCCACGGAGACAGGGAAAACAAAAAATCCCACCCCGACCAGTGACAATGCGCAAATAATTATTCTGAGTACGTTTAATACCATAAAAGCACCTCCGTATTATTAATTATAAATCATCGGCGCAAAAAATACAACCGCTGCGCCGTATTGACTTTTTTAAATTTTGGTGATATTATGTTTTTGTACTAAGATAAAAGGAGCGGTATTATGAGATGTCCTAACTGCGGCTTTAACGCTGAAAACTGCGCGTCATGCCCTATTTGCGGAACACCCTTTACTCAACAGCCTCAGTATTCCGTTCCGCCTCAGCAAACTCAGGCATACTACGGCTACGCTCAGCCGGTGCAGTACGCCGCGCCAGTTCAGACGGCGGCAGTCAAAAAGAAAACCTACAGCCCTATTGTAATTACCGTTCTTATCATCATTGCGGTAACAATTATTGCCGGTCTTATTGTCACGGTTTACTCGGCGGTTTTCTATAACAAAAGCGTCTTCGACGTGCTTTATGAAAGTATTTCTTTTTCTAAAATCACAACAATTATTTCAGGTTAATTTTAGCGGCGCAGCTTTGGC
>JAXJVI010000060.1:0-2723 GCA_036308615.1 Acutalibacteraceae bacterium
GCCGCAACCACCCGCGTAAAGCCCGCATTTTTAAGTATTTTAAGCGCGGCGGGAGTGTGTACCGTCATTTGGGTTGAAGCGTGTAGGTGAAGATTAGGTATCAGCTTATGCAATACAGCCGCAAGTCCTAAGTCGGCGATAATAACCCCGTCTATACCGTAGTTATACGCTCTGCGCGCCAAATCCACCGCCGAGGAAAGCTCGCCGTCCTTAATTTGAATATTAAGGGTAAGGTAGACCTTAACTCCCCTTATATGGCAATACCTTATCGCTTCTTTGAGCTCGTTATCGTCAAAATTTTCAGCGTTTCGCCTTGCGGAAAACTCCTTTGCGCCAAGGTACACCGCGTCCGCCCCCGCACGGCAGGCGGCGACAAGCATCTCCCCGTTGCCTACAGGCGACAAGACCTCAAAACGGCTCATTTATCGCCGAGCCTCATCTGCCGTCCCCCATTACGCTGTTCGGGAAAATTTTTAGTCTCGTATTTGGGTTTCGGAAATTGGAGCTTTTGATACTGCTCCTTAAGCACTTGGAGCTCCAGCTTAGCCTTTTTAGCCTCGTCCGCCGCTTCAAGCGCCGCGATAATCGCCGCCATAGTTGTGGAGGCGGTGGGGCTTTGCTTCGTAATACGGCGCAGTCTCTGCTCCAGCTCGTTACCTAACTCCTTTAAATACTCGGCGTTCTCGTCGCTTTTAACGGTATAATTTATTCCTCCGACATTGATTCTTATCTGATTAGCCATTATACTTCCTCCAATCCTATATAATATAATAAACTATTTTAACACAAAATAAAAGTATTTTTTTAAACTCTCTTTACTTTAATAAATCAAATTGCTATAATAGTTACAAATTGGAGGAATGTAAAATGAAATATCTTGTTTTATTATGCGACGGAATGGCGGATACACCCAATGCCGCTCTCGACGGAAAAACCCCTATGGAATGCGCGAATAAACCGCTTATGGATAAGCTGTCGGCGGTTTCGGAAACCGGAATATGCCGCACGGTAGCTAAGGGACTGAAACCCGGCAGTGATGTCGCCAACCTTTCGGTAATGGGCTATGACCCCAAGGTCTGCTACACAGGGCGCTCTCCCCTTGAGGCGGCGTCAATCGGTGTCGATTTAAAGCCTACGGATGTTGCGCTCCGCTGTAACATAGTGACCCTCTCAAGCGAGGAAAATTACGAAGATAAAACTATGGTCGATTACTGCTCCGGGGATATTTCCACCGAGGAGGCGCACCAAATCATTGACACGATCGAAAAGGAATTAGGCAACGAGATTTACAAATTTTACGGCGGAGTCAGCTACCGCCATTGCTTGGTGGTGGACAACGGCACGACCGACCTCGGTACAATGACCCCTCCCCACGATATAAGCGGCAGGGTTATCGGCGAGTATTTGAGCAAATCCGAAAACGCCGCTCCCTTAATTGAGCTTATGAAGACAAGCTACGATATTTTAAAGAACCACCCCGTAAACCTTGCCCGCCGTGCAAAGGGTCTGCACGAGGCTAATTCAATCTGGCTCTGGGGCGAGGGCAGAAAGCCCGCGCTTGAAGATTTTAAGGCAAAGAACGGCGTTTCCGGCTGTGTTGTAAGCGCGGTTGACCTCTTAAAGGGTATCGGTATCTGCGCTAATATGGAAACCCCATCGGTAGAGGGCGCGACAGGCTATATCGACACTAATTTTGAGGGCAAGGCACAGGCGGGAATCGATGCATTTAAGAACGGCACCGACCTTGTATACCTGCATTTTGAAGCGCCCGACGAGTGCGGTCACAGAGGCGAAGCTGAAAACAAGGTTAAGGCTATAGAGTATATCGACAGCCGCGCGCTTAAATTAATGCTTGATTATCTGGACGGTTGCGGGGATGATTACCGCATACTTATTATGCCCGACCACCCGACCCCCCTTGAAACTATGACCCACTCTGCCGAGCCTGTCCCCTACCTTATTTACGACAGCAGAGTAAAAAAGGACGGCGTTCCCTCCTTTACCGAAAAGAACGCCGCATTAAGCGGAATATTTGTAGACCACGGCCCCGATATTATGCAAAAGCTGCTCCAAAAGAAATAATTTTAAGGAGTTTTATATGTCTTCAATATGCGGAGCTTATTGCTTAGAATGTAATTTTTAATGCGAATGTGCAGGCTGTAAAAAAACAAAAATGATAGCTGTCATAGCCTCCCTTGCCTAAAGGGAGGGGGACCGCCGAACGGCGGTGGAGGGATATATTGAGACTTCTACAAACCGAAATATCCCCCAGTCTCGCTACGCTCGACAGCCCCCTTTAGGCAAGGGGGCCTCATTATGCGCTAATCAATTCACCTCCACAAACCCCAATTTGTTCGCCTAAAATCAACCAAGCTCGGCAAAAGCTTTATTTTCTTGCTTTGCCGAGCTTGGTTTTTTAATTTTCTTCAATTAATCCACCCTTATAAAATCCCTTATTTAAGCACCCGCCCGATAATCCACAGCTGAAGCCTTTTAGGCAGAAAATTTAAAAGCAATAAAAGCGGATTACGGTTTATGCCGTATGCAAATTTGGGACTCTTTTTTTGCAAAATCTTATATACCTTCCCAGCAAGTCTTTCGGGAGAAATGCTCCTCGCCTCTACCCTGTCCACTATATTTTTAAAACGCTCCGCGTTGCAGGAATAAAGCTTAGTATTTTGGCAAAACCTGTCAAGAGAGTCGGTGGATACGCCGAGCATACC